>NZ_RZRQ01000024.1:19261-34904 GCF_003997785.1 Mesorhizobium sp. M7D.F.Ca.US.004.01.2.1
CTTGTCGACGTGCCTTTTTCGTTCCCGCCGATGCTTCTGGCCATGGCCGTCGCGGCGTCGCTTGGGCCGGGCCTCGGCAATGCGGCCATCGCCATGGTTCTGGTCTGGTGGCCGGTCTATGCCCGGCTGATGCGGGCGCAGGTGCTGGAGGTGAAGGAGCGCGAGCATGTCGAGGCGGCAATCGCCGCCGGCGCCAGGCCGCGGCGCGTGCTGTTCACGCACATATTGCCGCTCTGCTGGACCCCGGTGCTGATCAGCGCGACCATGGATCTCGGCCAGGTCGTGCTGCTTGCCGCGTCGCTCAGCTTCATCGGTCTCGGTGCCACGCCGCCGACGCCCGAATGGGGGTCGATGATCTCCGATGGCGCCGTCCATTTCTACCAATGGTGGATCGCTTTCGGTCCCGGCGTCGCCATCCTCACCATCGTGCTCGGCTTCAACTTCATCGGCGACGGCTTGCGCGACATTCTCGATCCAAGGTCGGACTAGGCGATGAGCGCACAGATCTCTTCAGCGCGCTCCGGCGCAGTAGTCGACAAGGCGGGCGAGCGCGAGCCGCTGCTGTCCATACGCGGCCTGCGGGTCGGGTTCCGGCGGGCAGGCAATCAGTTCGAAGCGGTGCGCGGCATCGACCTCGACGTCGCCAAGGGCGAAGTGGTCGGCATTGTCGGCGAGTCCGGCTCGGGCAAGTCCGTCGGCATGCTCGCCGCGCTCGGCCTCACGTCAAAGAACGCGGTGGTCACCGGCTCGGTCCGCTTCAACGGCGACGAACTGGTTGGCAAACCGGCGCGCGAGATGCGCAAGATCAGGGGCGCGCGCATCGCCATGATTTTCCAGGACCCGCTGTCCTCGTTGAACCCGGTGATGACTGTCGGCGCCCAGATCGCCGAGGCGGTCAGGCTGCATCAGCGCGTGACGCGCAAGCAGGCCATGGCGCGTGCGGTGGAGCTGCTCCATCTGGTGGCGATCCCGCAGCCGGAGCGCCGGGTCAACCAGTATCCGCACGAATTCTCCGGCGGCATGCGCCAGCGCGCGGTCATCGCCATGGCCGTCGCCAACGATCCAGACCTGTTGATCGCCGACGAGCCGACCACGGCGCTCGATGTCACGGTGCAGGCGCAGATACTGTCGGTGCTGCGCTCGCTGCAGGAACGGCTCGGCCTCGGCCTGGTGCTGATCACCCATGATCTCGGCGTCGTCGCCGGTCATGCCGACCGCGTCGCGGTCGTCTATTCCGGCCGTGTCGTCGAACAGGCTAGCGTGTCCGAGCTGTTCGCCGACCCGCGCCACCCTTACACGCGGGGCCTCATCGCCTCGATCCCCAATCTCGAGGAAAGCCGCGAGCGGCTGTTCTCGATCGACGGCTCGCCGCCCGCACTTGGGCGCTTGCCGGGCGGCTGCGCCTTCCATCCGCGCTGCATCCATGCCGAGGCACGCTGTAGGATCGAGGATCCTCCGCTGCACGATATCGGCGGCCGGTTCTCGGCCTGCCATTTCGCGACGACCTTGCCGCCCTTCCACAGCGCCGCGCTGGCAGCGGCAAGCCTGGACAATGGAAGCGTGGCCCCATGAGCGCAGCAGAGCAACTCCAGGCAGAAACCAAACCGGCGCCCGCACTGTCGGTGCGCCACCTCGTCAAGGACTTTCCGGTACGCGGCGGCCTCGTCTTCGACCGTGCCGTTGCCCATGTCCGTGCGGTCGCCGATGTTTCCTTTGACGTAGCACCCGGCGAAACGCTGGGCCTGGTCGGCGAGTCCGGTTGCGGCAAGTCGACCCTAGGGCGCTGCCTGATGCGGCTGATCGAGCCGACCAGTGGCGAAAGCTGGTTCCGTGGCCAGAACCTGCTCGCGCTCAACCACGAAGACATGCGCCTGATGCGGCGCTACATCCAGCTGGTCTTCCAGGACCCCTATGGGTCGCTGCATCCGCGCATGCGCATTGCCGACAACATCGCCGAGCCGCTGCGCATGAGCGACATGTCGGCGGTCGACCGCCGCGCGCGCGTCGCCGAGCTGCTCGAACTGGTGCGGCTCAATCCCGATCACGGCAAGCGCTATCCGCACGAACTGTCCGGCGGTCAGCGCCAGCGCGTGGTCATCGCTCGCGCGCTTGCGCTGAACCCGCAAGTGGTGATCCTCGACGAGCCGGTTTCGGCGCTCGACGTTTCGGTGCAGGCTGGTGTGCTGAACCTACTCAAGGATATCCAGCAATCCTTCGGCACGTCCTATCTGTTTATCGCCCATGATCTGTCCGTCGTGCGCCACATCTCGCATCAGGTGGCGGTGATGTATCTCGGCAAGATCGTCGAGATCGCGCCGGCGGCCGAACTCTATTCGAGGGCGCTGCATCCCTATACCCAGGCGCTGCTGTCAGCCGTGCCGCTCGCCAATCCCGAGAAGGAGCGCAAGCGCGAGCGCATCGTGCTGACCGGCGATGTGCCGAGCCCGCTCAACCCGCCCTCCGGCTGCCGCTTCCGCACGCGCTGCTTCAAGGCGCAGGCGATCTGCGCTTCCGTCGAACCGCCGCTCGATCCGGCTGGCGGTTCGCGTCGCGTCGCCTGCCATTTCCCGGAGCCGGTCAACACTTTCAAGGCCGTCTGATTGGCCTGCCGAATTCACCCGAAGGAATTTTGATCGTGACTGAGGACCATTCCGAGAATGCCGGTACGGCAGGCCGCGCGCGCCTGCCGCTCGAAGGCATCAAGGTTCTCGATCTCTCGCGTGTGCTGGCCGGACCATGGGCGACGATGAGCCTGGCCGACCTCGGCGCCGAAGTCTGGAAGATCGAGAACATCGATGGCGGCGACGACACCAGGGCGTGGTCGGTGCCGAGCTACAAGGGTGTCTCCACCTATTATCTCTGCGCCAATCGCGGCAAGCAGAGCATTGCGCTCGACATGAAGAGTCCGGAAGGGCTGGCCATCGTGCGCGAACTGGCGGCGAAGGCCGACATCGTCGTCGAGAATTTCCGCTCCGGCACCGCCGATCGGCTCGGCGTCGGTTTCAAGGAACTCAGCGCCTCAAATCCGCGCCTGATCTACTGCTCGATCTCCGGCTACGGCCAGACCGGGCCCGATGCCGGACGACCGGGCTACGATTTCGTCATGCAGGCCGAAAGCGGCCTGATGGCCATCACTGGTGAGAGCAATGGCGAGCCTATGCGCGTCGGCGTCGCCATCACCGATATCGTCTGTGGCATGGTCGCCACGCAGTCGATCCTGGCAGCGCTTTACGAGCGGTCGACGACCGGCAAGGGCCAGTTCCTCGACCTGTCGCTGATCGACTGCGCGCTCAGCCTGCTGATCAATGTCGGCAGCGGTTACCTCAACACCGGCCGAGAGGTCGCCCGCTACGGCAATGCCCATCCGACGGTTGTTCCCTACCAGATATTCGAGGCCGCCGATGGCGGCTTTGCGCTGGCCGTCGGCAATGATCGCCAGTTCGCGGCGCTGTGCGAGCAGGTCGTGGACTTGCCACATCTGGCCGGGGATTCGCGCTTCGTCAAGGCAGGCGCGCGTGCCACCAACCGCGAGGCGCTGATCCCGCAGCTGGCGGCCGCCTTCAGGACCAAAACGCGAGACCACTGGATGGCGGCTTGTGCCGCCGCCAGCGTGCCGGCCGGAACGGTAAAATCGATACCGGAAGTCTTTGACAGTCCCAATGTCCGCGAGCGCGGTCTCGTCCAGACTTTGCCGCATCCGCATCTTGGCTCCGTCGCCATGGTGCGACCGGCGCAGGGACTTGCCGCGCAACTGAACGCCGATTTCACCGCGCCGCCGATGCTGGGCCAGGACACGCAAGCCGTGCTGGCCGAAATCCTCGGCTACAGCGCCGAGACCATCGACCAGCTGATCGGCACCGGGGCCATCGGCGTCTATACGCCCTCGGCCGAGCCCGTTCCCGCCTGATCTTCACGGAGCCTGACATGTATAAGAACGTGCTGCTGCACATCGACGGCGCATGGCGCCCGGCCCGAGATGGCCGCACGATGGCGATCGTCAATCCGTCGACGGAAGCCGAACTCGGCTCGCTCGCTCATGCCGGTATCGACGATCTCGACGAGGCGCTGGCCGCTGCCGCAAAAGGGTTCGAGACCTGGCGGCGCGACCTGCCCTTCGATCGCTCCAAGCTGATGCGCAAGGCCGCCAACATCTTGCGCGAGCGCAACGAGCACATCGCCACGCTGATGACGCTGGAACAGGGCAAGCCGATCGCCGAATCGCGCATGGAGGCCTTCGCCGCCGCCGACATCATCGACTGGTTCGCCGAGGAGGCGCGCCGTTCCTATGGCCGCATCGTGCCGGCGCGCCCTGAGGGCGTGAGCCAGTCGGTGGTCAAGGAACCCGTCGGCCCGGTCGCCGCCCTCACGCCATGGAATTTTCCACTCAACCAGGCGGTGCGCAAATTGTCTGCTGCACTCGCCGCCGGCTGCTCGATCATCATCAAGGGACCGGAAGAAACGCCGGCCTCGCCCGCTGAACTGGTGCGCACTTTCATCGATGCCGGCCTGCCCGATGGCGTCTTGAACCTCGTCTATGGCACGCCATCGGAAATCTCCGCCTATCTCATTCCGCATCCGGTGATCCGCAAGATTTCGTTTACGGGCTCGACGCCTGTCGGCAAGCAATTGGCGTCGCTTGCCGGCTTGCACATGAAGCGGGCGACGATGGAACTCGGCGGCCACGCGCCGGTCATCGTCCTGCCCGATGCCGATCTCGACCGCGCCGCGCGCTCGATGGTCGCATCCAAATTCCGCAATGCCGGGCAGATCTGCGTCGCGCCAACGCGCTTTCTCGTCGACCATGCGGTCTATGACGATTTCGTCGGTCGCTTTGCCGAGGCGACACGCCAGATCAAGGTAGGCGATGGTCTTGCCGAGGGTACGACCATGGGTCCGCTCGCCAATCCGCGCCGCGTACAGGCGATGGAGGAACTGGTCCACGACGCCGTGCAGAAAGGTGCGGAACTCGTCACCGGTGGCAAGCGCATCGGCAATTCAGGCTATTTCTTCGAGCCGACCATCCTGTCAAATGTCGGGACCGATGCCCGCACCATGAATGAGGAGCCGTTCGGTCCGTTGGCACTGATGACCCCGGTCAGTGGCCTCGACGAAGCCCTGGCCGAGGCCAACCGGCTGAACTACGGCCTTGCCGCCTATGGCTTCACCCGCTCGGCCGCGAGCGCGGCAAAGATGTCGTCCGGCATCGCCAGCGGCATGGTGTCGATCAACCATTATGGCCTGGCGCTGCCGGAGGTGCCGTTCGGCGGCATCAACGATTCCGGCAACGGCACCGAAGGTGGCGCCGATGCGCTGGAGAGCTATCTCAACAGCAAGTTCGTCTCGCACCTGCAGGTCGACTGAGTAGGCCGCTGTCGGGCGACATGCACTATTTCTGCTGGCCGTAATTCTTGTAGCGCCCGCGAATGGCGGCAAGCTCGCTGCCCTCGATCAGCACCGGCGTACCGGCGCTGCGCGCCAAAAGATACTGCCGCGCCAGGGTTTCCAGCTTGATGGTGCGGATCAGCGCCATGTCGAGATCCGCGCCGAAGGCGATCATGCCATGATTGGCGAGCAGGCAGGCCGATCTGTCCTTGAGCGCAACGACGGCGACCTTCGCCAGTTCGCTTGATGCGAACAGCGCATAGTCCGAGCAGCGCACATCGTCGCCGCCGAAACCGGCGACCATGTAGTGGAACAGCGGCAGCGGTTCGCGCAGGCACGATAACGCTACGCAATGGTCGGGATGGGCATGCACCACGGCACCGGCCTCGGGAAACGCCTTGTAGATCTCGGCGTGCATCTCCCATTCGCTCGACGGCCGGAATGCGCCGTCCCAGGATCCATCAAGCTGCATCGCCACCATCTGCTCTGGCCGCAAGGCGCTTGTGGCTATGCCCGTCGGCGTGATCAGCATGCCGCCTGCCATGCGCACGCTGATGTTGCCGGTGGTGCCGACATTCATCCCGCTGGCGTCTAGCGTCTGCGTCGCGGTGATAAGGCTCGTGCGCTCGATTTCGAGATTCATCACGATGCTCTCCTTGCCGGGGGCCATGTGTCGATTGCCGGTGCGATGGCGCTCGGCCGTGTCATGTCTTGCAGAACGTCGGTGAAGATATCGGGGCCACCGAGCTTTCCCGATTTCAGCATCAGCGCCAGGGGATCAGCGGGCAGGCCGGGGAGGTGGGCGATGGCGCGCGACAGTCCCGGCCCCTCATAGGCGCCCATGGCGATCCGGTCGATGCCGAGCGCCTTGACCACCGAACCGGCGGTCTCGCCGCCGGCGACGACGAGCCGGCGTACGCCGAGTTGGCGCACCAGAATCTCTGCAATCCTGGCCAGTATCTCTTCCGCCTTTGCCGCCACCGCCTCGCGACCGTGCGCCTGCTGCAGCGTTTCGACCGTCGCTTGCGGCGCGGTCGTGGCAATCGCGATCATCGCGCCGGGCAAATGCCGCTGGGCGAAGGCACGCGCTTCGGTCATGACATCGGCGCCGGCAAAGGCTCTGGCAAGGTCGATCGTCAGCAACGGGTTATTCTCAGCGAGGCGTTCGAGCTGTTCGATGGTGCGATCGGCGACGCTGCCGGCCAGCACCGCCGCTGGCCCTTCGACGGCCGGCAGGCTGGCGACAACGAGGTCGTCTGAGTTCACCAGGTTATGCGCCACCCAGGCGGTCGGCAGATGCGCGGCGACCGAGGAATTACCCGTCATCAGCGGCAGATCGAAGGTCGCTTCCGCGATCGCCGCCAGGTCACGCTCGCGGATCGTGTCGGTGACCAGCAGCGTCTCGCCGCGCGCGCTTTGCTCTTGGATAGCGCTGCGAATGGCCCCGGCGCCGGCATCGACGACGAGATAGGGCACCAGCCCGACCTTGCCCTTGCTCTGCGCCTGCAGCACGCGAACCAGATTGGAATCGGTCATCGGCGTCAGCGGATCGAACCGCTTGGGCGATTCACCCAGCAACTGGGCGCCGCCGAACATGTGCCCCTGATAGACGGTGCGGCCGGTCTCACACAGCGCCGGGGTGAACAGCGTGACGCCGCCGCCAAGCCGCTCGAGCAGCGCCTCGGCGCAAGGGCCGATATTGCCTGTGGGCGTCGAATCGAACGTGGCGCAGTATTTGAAGAAGATCTGCCGCGCGCCCGCTTCCACCAGCCGGTCCGCGGCCTCCCGCACCTGGTGCACCGCGTCGCTGGCCGCGATGACGCGGGTCTTTAGCAGGATCACATGGGCAAGATTGCCTGACGGGATCGGCGCGTCCAGCCCGACCGTGCATCCCGTGGGAATGCCGCGCGCCACCAGCATCGACGCCAGTTCGGTGCCGCCGGTCAGATCGTCGGCGATGGCGCCGAACAGCAGGGAAGGCATCGCGGTCATGCGGCCCGTCCCATGTCTGGCCGTTTCATGTCGGCCGGTCTCATGGCTGCTTGTCTCATGTCGGTGGTCAGGCCATTCGTGGTATCATATACACAGCCGACGCGACGCCTGCGCGACTGCAAGAACGGAGAGCGGATATGACTGCTTCTATCGCGCCGATCGCGCGCGACAATCTGACGACGCGTGTCTACGAGGAGCTTCGCCGCGCCATGATGGAAGGCCGTTTCTGGCCGGGCCATCGCTTCAAGATCCGCGATCTCGCCGCCAGCCTTCAGGTGTCTGAGACGCCGGTGCGCGAGGCGCTGATGCAGCTGGTGCGCGAAAAAGGCCTGGAGATGGAAGCCGGCCGCTCGATCACCGTCGCCCAACTGTCGCTGACCCAGTATCTGGAACTGCGCAGCATCAGGCTGCATCTCGAAGGCATGGCCGGTGCCGCGGCAACGACGCGCATCGAGCCGCGCGAGATCGACCGCCTTGCGGCGGTGCATGACAGGCTGATCGCCGACGAGGACAACGGCCGCTGGTTCGAAGCCGTCCGCGACAATTGGGAATTCCATCACTCGATCTATCAGGCGGCGCAAATGCCGGAACTGCTGGCCATCATCGAGGGCATCTGGCTGCGCAACGGACCGCTGGTGAACTATCAATACCCGCACGCCAGGCCGACCTATGATGGCCGCCACCGGCATCTCGACATCCTCGACGCGCTGCGCGCGCGTGACGAGAACGGCGTGCGCAAAGGCATTCAGCAGGACATGATCGAAGGCGGCCGCCTGCTGGTCAAGGTTCTCGAACGATTGAACGACGGCGCGGTCACGCCCGAGGAACTGCGTCGCGCGGCTCAGAACGGCCGCTTGGTGTCGGCCGCCGGCTGAACGGTTTGTTGTTTCCCACCGCATGGGTGCCGGTCACGCCACCTGTGCCGCGGCGGCCATGCCGGCATCGGCGGCCTGCAGGGCAAGATCGATATCTTTTGCGGTGTGCGCGGCGCTCAGGAACATGTTGTGCCGGGGATGGAAATAGGCGCCTTCGCGCAACGCCGCAGAGCAGAAGGCGTTGGCCAGCTTGAATTCGGCATCGTCGTCGAACAGCACCATCGGCATCGACACCGGGCCGGTCTGGCGCAGTGACAGGCCATGCTTCTTCGCTGCCGCGTCGAGGCCTGAGCGCAACCTGTCGCCGGCCTGCGTCATGCGGGCAATGGCATCGGTGTCGCGCAGCGTGTTGATGGTGGCGATCGCGGCGGCCATGGCGACGGCGCCATACCAGAACGAGCCCGTCACATAGACCTTGGTCGCGGCTTCGCGAAACCGGTCGGTACCGGTGATCGCGGCAAGCGGATAGCCATTGGCGATCGCCTTCGAGAAGGCGGACAGGTCCGGCCGCACCCCGAGCGGCTCCCAACTGCCGGCGAGGTCGATGCGGAAGCCGGCCCTGACATCATCGACGATCAGCGCCGCATCGGCGGCGGTGGTGAGTTCGCGCGCCCGTCTGGCGAAGCCGGCGGTCGGCAGTTCCTGGTCGCGGGCGATGTCGTGCCGGAAGGCGGTCACCACGACCGCTGCAAGATCATCCCCGGCCTGCTCGACGGCTGCCTCAAGGCTGGCAATGTCGTTGTAGTCGAAATGGATCAGATGGGCGCGGTCCTCGGCAGTGACGCCGGCCAGCGAAGGCGTGCACCACGGCACAGCGCCGTGATAGGAGCCACGCGCGACCAGCACCTTGCGTCGGCCGGTGCCGGCGCGCGCGATCGTCACGCAGGCGGTGGTGGCGTCGGTGCCGTTCTTCTGCAGCATCGCCCAGTCGGCATGGGCGACGGTCTTGACCAGCAATTCCGCCAGTTCGACCAGCACCTCGCCCGGGCCGTTCATCGCATCGCCCAGGCGACGTTGCCGCTCGGCTGCTGCCTCGACGGCCTGATGATGGTGGCCGAGGATGTTGGGACCCCAGCTGCACATCAGGTCGATGTACTCGCGCCCATCGACGTCCCAGACCCGGCAGCCGTCGGCGCGCTCGAAGAACTGCGGATAGGCGGGGCCGAGATAGCGCGTTGCCATGTGTCCCCACATGCCGCCCGGAATGACCGAGGCCGCACGCTCGCGCAGCAACTTGTCCTTGGAGTTGATCAGGGAAGGCATAGCGAGGTCTCCGCACTTTGATATATCATATATTGATTTTGATGCTGGAAGAACAGGATTTGCCGGTCTTCCAGGATGAGTAGCGGGAGGCGGCTGGCCGCCTCCCGCTTCTTTCGCTCAGTGGCTGAGTTCCGCCAGCGGCAGGTTGCAGCAGGCGCTGTAGCGTACGCCCTTGACGTCCGACTTGTAGGCCAGGATCAGGTTAGGGCTGACCAGCGGCAGGATGATCCTGTCCTTGATCATCTCTTCGCCGATCTGGTGCCAGAGCTTGGCCGCCTCGTCGCCGCTCGCTGCCAAGGCCGCCTTGTAGAGGTCCACTTCCTTCGGGTTGATCACCGACGGGTCGCGCTCCGCGCCGGCGCGCCGCGACCACGGGCTGCCCTTGGTCATGGCGAAATAGTCGATGTATTGCGAGGTGCCGTAATAGTCCGGCGCGTAGAACACCGCCGTCATCGGGATGCCGTCGCCATTGACGCGTTCGCGCCAGTTGGCGAAGGGGATCGGCTGCAGGTCGAGCTTGATGTTGATCTTGGCCAGATCCTGCTGGACCTTCTGCATCAACAGCGAGAGATCAACGCCGTAGACATTCATGCCGGGGAACGCCGCTTCCATCTCGAAGCCGTCGGCATGGCCGGCCTTGGCCAGAAGTTCCTTTGCCTTGGCGACGTCATAGGGCTGTGCCTCGAAGCCCGAACCGCCGGGGAAGCCGAGCGGGATCGGCGCGCTGATCAGCTGGCCCTCGGAGCCGATGGTGAAGTCAAGGATACCAGGACGGTCGAGGCCGAGCGAGATGGCCTCGCGCACCTCGGGCGTCAGCGGAACCTTGTTGGCCTTGGCGCCGGGCGACAGCGCCACATAGATGAAGTTGTAGGACGGCACGGTCTCGATCTTGACGTCGCTGCCGGTCATCGTCTTGGCCGTGTCCGGGTCGATCTGCATGGCGATGTCGGCGGTGCCGCTCTGCAGCATCTGCGCCTGCGCCACCGCGTCCTTGGTCTGGCGGATGACGACTTCGCTTAGCGCCGGTGCCGTGCGCCAGTACTTGTCGTTGCGTGCCAGTCGCAGTTCCGAATTGGGCTCGTAGGATTTCAGCACGAACGGCGCGCTGCCGGCCGAATGCGCCAGGAACCAGGCCTCGGCATTGTCCGTCGTCGAGGCGTCCGCATCGGCCTTGGCGCCGGCTTCGGAAGCGACCTTGCTGTTGACGATCGCTGCGTAGGGTGCCGCCGCGATGTTGAGGAATTCGGAGCTCGGCGCGACCATCTTGACGACGACCGTATGCGCGTCCGGGGTCTCGATCGAGGCGACATTGTCCATCAGGAACGAGGCGCTGCCCTTGAGGTTCTTCAGCCGCTCCCAGGACCATTTGACATCCTTGGCTTCGACCGGCGAACCGTCCGAGAATTTGGCGGCCGGGTCGAGCGTGAAGGTGAAGCTGCTCTGGTCGGCATTGCCTTCCCACTTCGAGGCGAGCAGCGGGATCAGCTTGTTGTCCTTGTCCAGCGTCAGCAGCGATTCATAGACGCTGGAATTGTAGATCTGGCAGGTGTCGCAGAAGGCGCGGTGCGGATCGAGCGAATTGAGGTCGATGTTGCGCGCGATGACCAGCGGCTTGCTGTCCTGCGCGAAGGTGGCCGGTGCCCAGAAGGCGCTGGTGGCCAGCAGCACCGCTGCCAGCATCGTCGCCCTGGTCTTGTTTCTTGGTAGGGCCCTGGTCTTGTTTCTTGGTAGGATGGTCATGTCAGTTCTCCCATTTTCTTGTCGGATCTTTGTGGCAATGCGTTCGCCCTATCCACCCACGGCAGTGAGGGATTGAAGCGCGGCCTTGAGCTTTTCAGCGCCGCCCAGTGCGGCGCGGTTGAGCGGGGCCGATACGACGGGAGCCGAGAGGCTTCCCGTCACATGCAGGATCTCGTGATCGAGATAGTCGAACACGCGATCCTGAATCTCTTGGGTCAGTCGTCCGCCAAGCGACAGCCCACGCTGCACCTGTTCGACGACGGCCACCCGGTTGGTCTTGCGGATCGAGGCTTCCACCAGCGCCCAGTCAAGCCCGGTTGGGTCGAGGCTGCGCAAGTCGATGATCTCGGCATCGACGCCGGTCTCCTCGACAACCTGGCTGGCGACGGCAACCATGCTGGCACTGGTGAGCAGTGTGCAGGCGCTGCCCGGCCTGACGATCTTCGCCTTGCCGAGCCGCACGCAATAGTCGCGGTCGTCCGCAGGCACAGGCCCTTCGCTCGGGAACAGTTCGACATGCTCGATCACGACGACCGGATCGTCGCATTTCAGCGCTGAATTCATCAGGCCGATATAGTCGAAGGGCGTCGTCGGAGCGACGATGCGCCAGCCGGGAAACAGGGCGAACAGGCCGGACGGATCGCCCGAATGCTGCGAGCCGTAGCCGGTGTGCGGCGAAACGCGCACCCTGACCACGATCGGCACCGGAAAACCGCCACCGAACATGTGGCGTACCTTGCTGACCGCGTTGAACAGCTGGTCGGCGGCCACCAGGCAGAAGTCGCCGAACATGATCTCGACGATCGGCCGCAGGCCGCAAAGCGCTGCCCCCAGCGCCACGCCGACAAAACCGTTCTCGGCGATCGGCATCGCCAGCACGCGCTCCGGCCAGCGTTCCAGCGCACCTTTTGTGGCACCCGAGACGCCGCCGCGCAGCCGGTGCACATCCTCGCCCATGATGATGATGCGCGGGTCCTGCTCCATGGCGCGAGCGATGACTTCGGACGCGGCAACCATGAATTTGACCGGCTTGGTCTCGGCCGGCGGCACATCCTCGATCTCAAGGAAGCGCTCGCCCTTCAGTTCCGACAAGTCGCCGCGTATCTGGTTGTCGACGTCGCTTGGGTTCGGCCACAGATGGTCGGGAATGCGCAGCGCGTTGCCGCTCATTTCGGTCAGCGAATCGGCAGCACTGTTGACCACCTCCATGACGCGCTGGTCGAGTGTGCCGAGATCGGAAGCGTTCAGAATGCCCATCGTCTTCAGGCGAGCGGCCATCGTGGCAAGTGGGTCGCGCGCTTTCCAGGCATCCTCTTCGGCGCGTGTGCGGTAGCCGAATTCGCTGCCTGGGCGGGCGCCGCTCTGATGTAAAAACCGGTAGCAGAGCGCCTCGATCAGCACCGGGCCTCCGTCTTCCTCGATCGTCCGGCGCGCCTCGCGCATGGCATGGTGGACGGCCACCACATCCATGCCATCACATTCGATGCCGCGAAAGCCGAGCATGGGTCCGCGCGAGGCCAGCCGCGTCTCGCGCGTCTGTTCGTTGATGTGCGTGGAGACGGCATAGAGATTGTTTTCGGCGAAAAAGATCACCGGCAACCGGTAGAGCGCGGCGATGTTCATCGCCTCGTAGGCCGGTCCCGCCATCATCGTGCCGTCGCCGAAGAAGGCGACCGAGATTGTGCCGGTGCCAAGCAGCTTGTCGGCGAGCGCGTAGCCGGCCGCGTGCGGCAGGTTGCCGCCGATGATGGCGCTGGTGCCAGGTATCCCCGAAGTATCGTCACGCATATGCATCGAGCCGCCACGGCCGCCGCAATAGCCTGACTTAAGGCCCATGATCTCGGCCATCAGGCCGCGAACCGAGCCCTGCATGTCCGGATTGAAAGCGTCGCGCAGCGGGTCGAATCCGCCGGGCGTCTGCGCGTTGACCAGCTTGGCCAATACCTGGTGATGGGCGCGGTGGGTGCCATTGATGCGGTCGCCGGTGCCGAGCACGGACATCGCGCCGACCGCCGTCGCCTCCTGGCCGATGCTGGCATGCGCCGGACCATGCACCAGCCCGGCATTGGCGAGATCGAGCACTTTTTCCTCGAAACGCCGGATGAGCAGCATCTGGTGATACCAGCGCACCAGGCTCGAAACCTCGGCGTCGTTCCAGTCCGAATCGTCGACCTCTAGCCGCAACCAGGGCGCCGATGGCTGGATCGATATCTGCTGGACCATGTCAGCTATTTCCGTTCTGGTAGATGATATATCAAATATTTTCTCAGTCGATTGCGGCGAGCCATTTTTCCTGGGCACTGCACTGGCTCGCGGGCACTGAACAAATGGAATTAAATTTCATTTTCTGCGCGAAGCCGAGACTAAGCCGGGACGGCGGCGTTCCGCAAGAGGAATTTTGAGGGGCGCTTTCGGCCATTCCAGCGAGAAGCCGGAGCACCGATTTGCGGCGGGAGCTCACTGGCGGATCGGCAGGGGAGACGCTCGGCTACCGCTCCGCCCGGTGTTGAAAAAACTGCAAGAACAATTCCCGCTCCGTGGTGATGTCGAGCTTCTCGTAGATACGCCGGCGATGGTTCTTGACCGTGCCGACGGTGATGCCGAGGCGCTCGGCGATGTTCGCCGTCGGGTGGCCGGCGAGGATCAGCTGGACCAGCTCCCGTTCGCGCAGCGACAGCTCCGGCCACAGGCCGGCCGGAATGATGGGCTCCTGCCGGGGCGAGGCGCCGGGGCCTGTCGGCGCCGACGTGCGGGAGAATTTTGCTCCCCGCGCCTTGATGTCGAGCGCGTGCAACGCCTCGAACACCGGCAGCCGCTCATCCAGCAGGGATATCTCGCTGTCCTTGAATGATGTGGTCGAGCGGTCGAGGAAGATGCCGAGGCACCAGTCGCCGCCATCAGCAAGCATGATGCCGACCTCGTCGCAGATCTCCGACTGCGCCAGGAAGCCGGCAATGTACTGGCCGCGCTTGGCCGCGTCGTCGGCGAGCCGCTTCAGCGGCATTATGCCCAGCCTTCGATCGCGCCGCCACGAGGCATAGAACGGGTCGAAGACGTAGTAGTTATCGAGATAGCGCCGGATCATCTCGTCCGAGAAGCGCCGATGCTTGATGAATTCCGGCGTCTGCGTCGCCGAATAACGTGTCACCGTGACGAGATCGTGCTCGATGTCCGCGCCGATCAGGTCGATCAGGCAGTCGACATGCCTGTCCGTGCCGGTGGCGGCGATCGCTTTGGCGAGCGGCGCCCAGATGGTCCCCATGCGCATGCCCTTTTCTCGGCGATCCCTGCCCAACCGTCATTGTGTCTTTAGGCATATGGCGCGAAGCCGCCCATCGAATCTAGCCTGGCGTCAACCTAGACCAGATCCCGAGGCGACCGTGACCCAGCCAAACCTGACCAGTCCAATCATTGGCAATCCAATCGTCATCGGCATCGACGCCGGCGGCACCATGACCGACACGATCCTTGTCGATCAGGACGGCCACTTCAAGATCGGCAAGTCTGCGACCACGCCGAAGAACGAAGCCGAGGGCTTTCTGGCTTCGGCCGAGGACGCGGCGGATGCCTGGGGCATCTCGCTGGAATCACTGTTTTCCGGCGTCAACGTCGTGCTCTATTCCGGCACCGGCATGCTCAACACGTTGCTGTCGCGCACCGGCCGCCGGCTCGGCCTGATCACCACCAAGGGCCTCGAGGACATGATCCTGATGGGCCGCGGCCTGCAGGCCTGGGCCGACTATTCCTATGCCGACCGGCTGCATGCGGTCACCCACCATCATCCCGATCCGCTGGTGCCGCGCCGCCGCACCCATGGCGTCACCGAGCGCATCGACCAGTTCGGCGACATCGTGCTGCCGCTCTATGAACACGAAGTCTCAGCCGCCGCGAAAAAGCTGATAGCCGACAAGGTCGAGGCGATCTGCATCATGACCATCTTCTCGCACGTCAATCCGGTGCACGAGAAGCGCATCGCCGAGATCTGCCGCGCGGAGGTCGATAAGGCCGGCGCCGACATCATCGTCTACACCAGCCATGAGGTCCGCCCGGTCATCCGTGAGCAGTCGCGGCTGAACTCGGTGCTGATCGAGGCCTACGCCACCTCGCGTGGCCGCAAGCAGCTCAAGGGCATTGAGGACGTCTCGAAGAAATACGGCTTCAAATATGGCGTGCAGACGCTGCTCTCCTTCGGCGGTCTGACCTCGATCAACCACCCGCGCCTGCATGAAACCATGATCTCAGGCCCGATCGGCGGCATCCTCGGTGCTGCCTATGTCGGCAAACTGATCGGCAACGACTCGCTGATCTGCTCGGACATGGGCGGTACCTCCTTCGATATGGGCGTCATCACGCGCGGTCAGACGCGAATTGAGAACGAGCCGCTGATGGAC
>NZ_RZRQ01000250.1:0-8585 GCF_003997785.1 Mesorhizobium sp. M7D.F.Ca.US.004.01.2.1
CGGACACGCCGGCCCATCCGGTCGACGCTTTCCATCGCGGCCGGTTCTGGCTGGTGCAGCCCAAGCAAGGCGGCCATCGCGCCGGCATGGATGCGATGATGCTGGCGGCATCCGTGCCATCCGCCTTTGCCGGGCGTCTCGCCGATTTCGGTGCCGGCGCGATGGCCGCCTTGCTTGGGCTGCACCAGCCAGAACCGGCCGCGATGGAAAGCGTCGACCGTATGGGCCGGCGTGTCCGGGACGAGGGTGGCCGGCGCGGCGGACATTATTTTCCGCGAATCTCGTTGGCGATGCCGGCATCCGTCAGGATGCGCCGTGCCGCGTCGGCCTGGTCGGCGTCGACCATGACGCGCCGCGGCAGGATGCCGAGCGAGCCGTCGAGCACGCTCATGTTCTGGTCGGCGACGAAGCAGCCGATGCCGGCATCGCGCATCAGCGATTCGACAAAGGAAATGATGACGGCGTCGTTGGTGCGAATGAGCTCAATCATCGGGCGAAACTCTCAGTTTGCAGCGCTGATGTAAACGGGCAGGCGGATTCCCGTGGCAAAGTAGAACTCCCTTTCGGCGTCGGTTGACATTCCGTCATCGCCGCCGCGCCAATTCGCCACTTGCCGTGGCCATGTCCGCCGCCCTAGAGTCCATGCAGGGACTAAGGGTGCCGTCGCACGCGTTATACCAAGACGGGAGTGATTGTCGTGGGTGTCGTTCTCAACATCGAAAACGGGAAGCGGGAGTCTGCCTCCATCAAGGATCTGATCGATCTGACTGCCGCCGATATGGGGCGCGTCAATGAATTGATCCTGTCCAAGGCCGGCTCCGACGTCGAGATGATCCCGGAAGTCGCCAATCATCTGATCTCGTCCGGCGGCAAACGGCTGCGGCCGATGCTGACACTCGCTGCCGCGCAGATGTTCGGCTATGTCGGCGAGGGCCACGTCAAGCTCGCCACCTCGGTCGAATTCATGCACACCGCGACGCTGCTGCACGACGACGTCGTCGACGAGAGCGGCATGCGCCGCGGCAAGAAGACCGCCCGCATGATCTGGGGCAACCAGGCAAGCGTACTGGTCGGCGACTTCCTGCTCGGCCAGGCCTTCCGCATGATGGTCGATGTCGGCTCGCTCGAAGCACTCGACATCCTGTCGAGTGCGGCCTCGATCATCGCCGAGGGCGAGGTGATGCAGCTTGCCGCCGCCAAGAACCTCGAAACCACCGAGGACGAGCATTTCGCGGTGATCAAGGCCAAGACCGCGGCGCTGTTTTCGGCTGCTGCCGAAGTCGGTCCCGTCATCGCCCAGGCGACGCGCAATGATCGTGCCGCGCTGCGCTCCTACGGCATGAATCTCGGCCTTGCCTTCCAGCTAATCGACGATGCGCTGGATTATGGCGGCACCAGCAAGGATCTGGGCAAGAACGTCGGCGACGATTTCCGCGAAGGCAAGGTGACCTTGCCGGTCATCCTTGCCTACCGGCGCGGCTCCAAGGCCGAGCGCACCTTCTGGAAGCGCGCCATCGAGGACAATGTCACCGATGACGCCGGTCTGGAAAAGGCGACCGGCCTGATGACCCGCCACGGCGCCATTGCCGACACGATCGGGCGCGCCCGCCATTTCGGCGAGATCGCCCGCGACGCGCTGGCGCCGCTGGAAGCGACGCCGCAGAAATCGGCGCTGATCGACGTCATCGATTTCTGCATCAGCCGGGTGAACTGAGAAACGTTGCCGCGCCTCTCCGGCACGGCTGACGAGGACGCCCGCACAAGAGGCAACCTACCGAATCCTAGTGTTGCCGTCTCGACAAGCTGCCCCGCCGCAAATTATCTATAAAACATGGCAAAGGGCACGGACGACACCATCGCGGTGCGCATCAGCAAGGTGCTGGCGGACCGCATCATCTCGGGCGCGATCGAGCCGGGGGCCAGGCTTCGGCAGGATCATATCGCCGAGGAATTCCACACCAGCCATGTCCCGGTGCGCGAAGCCTTCCGCCGTCTCGAGGCGCAAGGGCTGGCCATCGGTGAGCCGCGCCGAGGCGTGCGAGTGGCGTCTTTCGATCTGGGCGAGGTCAAGGAAGTCGCCGAGATGCGGGCGGCACTCGAAGTGCTGGCGCTGCGCCACGCCGCGCCACACCTGACATCGGCCATTCTCAATCTCGCCGAGGAGGCGACCAAGGCCGGCGACAAGTCCCGCGATGTCCGGTCGTGGGAGGAAGCCAATCGCGCCTTCCACCGCTTGATCCTCGCGCCATGCGGCATGCCGCGCCTGCTCGCCACCATTGACGATCTGCATGCCGCAAGCGCCCGTTTCCTGTTCGCGGCATGGCGTTCGGAGTGGGAGACGCGCACCGATCAGGACCATCGCGCGATCCTCGCCGCCTTGCGGCAGGGAAACACCGAATCGGCCGCAGTGACGCTGGGACGGCACGTCCAATGGATTGGCCGCAAGCCGGTCAGGACGGCTTCCGGAACCACGCGAGAAGCCTTCGCCATCGTAGGTTAGACGACCTCCGCCAAAGCCAGGGCTTGCAATCTCCGGGGAAGTGTGGATTCGATAATAGATCGAAAACAGAAATTATCTATAATTTGCAATCGATCGAGGAATCCCAATGACAGACGTCGCATTCTCACCCAGCAAGCCGTCGTTCAGCCCGCTCCGGCTTCAGGATCGTTCTCTTGCCTGGCAGGTTGGAGCCGTCGTGCTTGGCACCCTGTTCCTGGCGCTGGCGTCCTACATCGAGGTGCCGATGGTGCCGGTCCCGGTAAACATGCAGACCTTTGCGGTGACCCTGATCGGCGCGCTCTATGGCTGGCGGCTTGGCGCCGTCACCATCGTCGCCTGGCTGGTCGAAGGGGCCATCGGCTTGCCGGTCCTGTCGGGAGGGGTAGGGGGCGCGTCGTATTTCGTCGGGCCGACGGGTGGCTATCTCTTCGCCTTCCCGCTTGTCGGCGCCCTGGTCGGTTGGCTGGCCGAACGCGGCTGGAAAGGCAACAGGGTGGTGCTCGCCTTCGCCGCCATGCTGCTCGGCAACCTTGCCTGCCTGGTTCTCGGCACCATGTGGCTCGCTGTCATGATCGGCACTGAGAAGGCCATCACCTTCGGCTTCCTGCCTTTTCTCGTCGGCGGGTTGCTCAAGTCGGCGCTGGGTGCTGCGACACTCAAGCTGTTTTCGGGCTACAAACCCGAGCCGACCGACCTCAGGCCACAAGAATAAATGACGATCAGGCTACGCGCCCATCACCTCCTTTGCCTGCTCACCTATGTGGGCAAGGGATACAGCCCCGCCTTCACCGCCAATTATGATCGCGTCGCGGAGCGCCTGAGCCGGGGCGAGGACGTCCTCCTCGTTTCCGGCCCCGACGATGTCTGCGCTCCCTTGCTCGACGAGCCGGAACCGCATTGTCTCAACGAGAGCGTCGTCGAGCGGGACCGGCTCGCTGCACAGGACGTGGAGGAATTGCTGGCGCAATCAATCCGCGTCGGCGCCAGTCTCGATCTCGATGCGGCAATCCTGGCTCGGATGCGGCAGGCGTTTTCGGCGGGCCGCGTGCGCAAGGCTTGCGGCGGCTGTGAGTGGAATGAGCTGTGCAGCACGATAGCGGCCGGCGGATATAGCGACACGCTGGTGCACCGGTCCGCCTCGCCAGGCAAGGGCTGATATTGGCGCTGACCTCAATGGTCGAATCTGTGATATAGTCGGCGCCGCGCAGGGCCATGGCCGAAATTCAAGATCGGAAACTGGTGCCTGTCGCCATGGTTTGTTAATCGGGTGCCCGGATTGTGAATTCGAGGCGGATTGAAGCGTGACCCCAAAAAGGCCATGCTTTGCCTGGAAAGATCGAGTCTACGCCGATCCCGCTGACGCGGAGATGGCGCCTGGCTGAAAGGGATACGATGCGGCAAGGACGTGCGCGCTGGCTGACAAGGCTGGCAATTGTTACAGGCATGGCGATCTCGACTTTGCCGGCCTATGCCAAGCAAACCACCGAACCGGTCAAGATCACGTCGTTTTCGGGCGCCTATCTGGCAGCTCGGATCGCCGAAGGCGACAACGACCTCGACAGTGCCATAGCCTACTACAAGCAGGCATTGGCCTTCGACCCGAGCGACACCGGCCTGCAGCAGAGCCTGATGCTGTCGCTGATCGCGCAGGGCCGCTTCGACGAATCCCTCGTCTATGCCGACAAGCTCAAGGAAGTTCCAGATGTCGAGCGCTTTTCGCGCCTGGCACTCGCCGTTGATTCCTTCCACAAGAAGGATTTCACCAAGGCGCAGTACTGGCTCAAGCTGTCGCTGGAATCCGATCTCGACCGGCTGATCTCCGGGGTGATGTCCGGCTGGGCCCAACAGGGCGCCGGCGAGGCCTCCGATGCGATGACCTCCATCGACAAGCTGCAGGGGCCGGATTGGTTCGGCCTGTTCAAGTCGTTCCACCGCGCGCTGATCGCCGATGCGTCCGGTATGCCCGAGAAGGCCGAAGCGATCTACGCCGCGACCATGCAGGACACCGCCGCCGGCGGCGCCGCTCCCGAAACCTGGATGCGCAACGCCCAGGCCTACGCGTCGTTCCTGGCCCGCAAGGGCGACAAGGCCAAGGCGCTGTCGGTGCTCGACCAGGCCGAGGCGTTTTCGCCGGGCAAGCTGGAGATCGTCGCCTTGCGCGACAGGATCGCCAAGGGCGACAAGATTGCGCCCTTCGCTACTGGCCCGTCGGACGGTGCCTCCGAGATTTTGCTCGACCTTGCCACCGCGCTCAACCGTGGCGGCGGCGAGCCGTTCGTTCGCCTCTATCTGCAATATGCGCTTGCCCTGAAGCCTGACAGCGACGCCGCCCTGGTGCAACTCGCTGCTGTATCCGAGCAGCTGAAGGATGGCGAGGGCGCCATTGCGCTCTATCGGCGGATCCCCGCTACCTCGCCGCTGAAGGAGCTTTCGGACCTGCAGCTCGGCCTCAACCTTGCCGATCTCGACCGTCACGAAGAAGCGATCACCCATCTGAAGGCCTTCGTCGACGCCCATCCCGACGACATGCGCGCCTATCTGGCGCTCGGCGGCGTCTATTCCTCGAAGGATGATTTCCGCTCGGCCGCCAATCTCTACGACAAGGCTGTCGATGTGCTGAAGACGCCGACTTCAGCCAACTGGAATATCTTCTACCAGCGCGGCATCGCATATGAGCGCCTGAAGGAATGGCCCAAGGCCGAGCCGAACTTCCGCAAGGCGCTGGAGCTGTTCCCCGACCAGCCGCAGGTGCTGAACTATCTCGGCTATTCCTGGGTCGACATGAACACCAACCTCAAGGAAGGCCTGGCGATGATCCAGAAGGCCGTCGACCTCAGGCCGAGCGACGGTTACATCGTCGATTCGCTGGGTTGGGCCTATTTCCGCCTCGGCAGGTTCGATGACGCCGTGCGCGAAATGGAACGCGCCGTGTCGCTGAAGCCGGAAGATCCGGTTCTGAACGATCACCTCGGCGATGCCTACTGGCGCGTCGGCCGCAAGCTGGAAGCAACTTTCCAGTGGAACCAGGCTCGCGACCTGAAGCCGGATCCCGATGTGCTGGCCACCTTGCAGCAGAAGCTGATGAAGGGCCTGCCGCCGATCGAATCCAACACGGCGCAGGAAACCCCGAAGGTCAAGCCAGAGCCGGTGCCCGCCCCGAAGGGGTGAAGTCGACTATTTTGAATACGAACGGGGCTCTTTTCGGAGCCCCGTTTTCGTTTGGGCCACATGCGCCCGCCCAGACGCTCGCCGATTTGCGGAGACGGCCTCAGAACATCTTCCGGTAGACGACAAACCCGGAGCGTTCGCCGACCTTGTCATAGAGCTTCATCGCCGTGTGATTGGTTTCATGCGTCAGCCAGTACACCCGACCTGAGCCGGCGGCCCAGGCACGCTCATAGACGCCCTCGATCAGCGCCCGGCCGATGCCTTTGCCACGCGAGGCCTGTGTGGTGAAAAGGTCCTGCAGGTAGCAATTCGGTGCGATCGACGTGGTGCTGCGATGGAAGAGATAGTGCACTAGGCCGAGAAGCTGTCCCTCGCTCTCGGCAACCAGCGCATGGACCGGCTCGTAGGCATCGAAGAAACGCGACCATGTCATCTGGGTGATCTCGCCCGGCAGGGCCGTTTCACCCGAGCGGCCATAAAATGCGTTGTAGCCGTCCCACAGCGGCAGCCATTGCTCGAAATCCCGGCGCATAACGGGACGGATGACGATCGGGCTGGGCATGGCTGGACCTGTTGTCATTGACATGGACGACGCATCGAACAGACCTCAGGCTGCCATGACCGGCAATGGGCCACGCCCTCGCAATGCTTTCAACATCGTCCCGCACGCTTCCGGCGATCCGCGCCGGCGCGCCTTGCTTGACGCTTTGCCGCCGTGTCTCTAGGACGTGCCGGCAAGCTAGCCCGTGCTGTCGAGGCCACCATGACTATTGAAATCCCCGCCCATATGCATCCCAGCCGCTCGTTCCAGGGGCTGATCCTGACCTTGCACAATTACTGGGCGGCCTATGGTTGCGTCATCTTGCAGCCCTACGACATGGAGGTCGGCGCCGGCACGTTTCATCCGGCAACGACGCTGCGCGCGCTTGGGCCAAAACGCTGGAATGCCGCCTATGTCCAGCCTTCGCGCCGTCCCAAGGATGGCCGCTATGGCGAGAACCCGAACCGGCTGCAGCATTATTACCAGTATCAGGTGATCCTGAAGCCCAACCCGCCCAACCTGCAGGAGCTCTATCTCGGTTCGCTGGCAGCGATCGGCGTCGACCCGTTGCTGCACGACATCCGCTTTGTCGAGGACGATTGGGAAAGCCCGACGCTGGGCGCCTGGGGCCTCGGCTGGGAGTGCTGGTGCGACGGCATGGAAGTGTCGCAGTTCACCTATTTCCAGCAGGTCTGCGGAATCGAATGCGCGCCGGTGGCCGGCGAGCTGACCTACGGGCTGGAGCGGCTGGCCATGTATGTGCAGGGCGTCGACAATGTCTACGACCTCAACTTCAACGGCCGCGAAGGCGCCGACAAGGTCACCTATGGCGATGTCTTCCTGCAGGCCGAGCAGGAATATTCGCGCCACAATTTCGAATACGCCAACACGGCGATGCTGCTGCGCCACTTCGAGGACGCCGAGGCCGAGTGCAAAGCGTTGCTCGATGCCGGCGCGCCGGCGTCTAACGACAATCTGCCGATGCATCGCATGGTTTTCCCGGCCTATGATCAGTGCATCAAGGCCAGCCATGTCTTCAACCTGCTCGACGCACGCGGTGTGATTTCGGTCACCGAACGGCAGAGCTACATCCTGCGGGTGCGCAATCTGGCGAAGGCCTGCGGCGAGGCATTTTTGAAGACGCAGGCGGGTGGCTTGGCAGCCTGAGTTTCAGACCCGTTTCATCATCTCGAAGGAAATGTTGATCGGCAGGACGTTCTGTGTGCCGGTACCGTCGATCGTGCGCAATGCCTGCCGCACGCCCGGCATCGAGAAGGCGCCATGGGCCTGCGCGGTGAAGCAGGCGCTGAGCGCGAGGATCTGCAGAAGTCTGGATGCCGTTTTCATGGTCGTTGAGCCAATAGTTCCCTGCCTGAGCGTGGGTCGCTTCAGCGCTGCGTTCGGTTCATGGAAATCTTTGATCCAAGGACGAGCGGGATCGTCTCGTCCCGACAGGGCGGCCAAGATTTCTGGAAATGGGCGCAAATCGGCGATCGGCGCGCGGAAAGGGTGACAGCGGCCAGCCGAGTTGCTATGCCCCGCCCGGACCATTTTGCCGCGTGAGCCCCATCCATGCCTGACCTGCTTCTAGAACTCCGCTCGGAAGAGATTCCTGCCCAGCCGCGCGACCGCAGCGCCGGAGGCGCGAGGACGCGCAAACAGGAAAATGGCATGCGGGCGGAGACACTCTGATGCCGGATTTGTTGCTCGAACTTCGTTCCGAGGAAATCCCTGCCCGCATGCAGCGCAAGGCGGCGGGTGATCTCAGGAAGATGCTGACCGACGGTCTGGTCGAGGCGGGACTGACCTATGAGGCGGCGCGCGAGTACTGGACGCCGCGGCGGCTGACGCTCGATATCAGGGGCCTGACCGCGCGCTCGAAGGATGTAAGCGAAGAGATCAAAGGACCTTCGACATCAGCGCCTGAACAGGCGATCCAGGGGTTCCTGCGCAAGGCCGGACTTGCTTCGATCGCCGAGGCGCATGTCCATTCCGATCCGAAGAAGGGTGACTTCTACGTCGCCCATATTTCGAAGCCGGGCAGGGCGGCCGAAAAGATTATCGCCGAGCTGGTGCCGGGCATCATCCGCAATTTTCCGTGGCCGAAATCGATGCGCTGGGGGCCGGCCTCGGCCAAGCCCGGCTCGCTGCGCTGGGTGCGGCCGCTGCAATCGATCCTGTGCACCTTCGGCCCGGAGACCGAGGAGCCTGTCGTGGTCGATTTCGAGATCGACGGCATCCGCTCGGGCAACGTCACCTATGGCCACCGCTTCCACGCGCCTGATGCCATTACGGTGCGCCGCTTCGACGACTATGTTTCCAAGCTGGAAGCGGCGAAGGTCGTGCTCGATGCCGACCGGCGCAAGGAGATCATCC
>NZ_RZRQ01000251.1:0-8570 GCF_003997785.1 Mesorhizobium sp. M7D.F.Ca.US.004.01.2.1
GCTCCAGGATTGCCAGATGATGGAGCCTGCCGTACCGCGTCGTGGGCCAGCCAACGAATTCTGCTGGTCAATCCGCGTCAGTTCAGCGGAATGTCGTTATCGTCCTTGTTCGCCTGATAGACGCCGGACAGATCATCGTAGCGCGCCGAAATCGCGCCAATACGTGTTTCCAGCCGTTGCCGCTCGGCCGCGGGCAAAGCTCGCACCAACCGACGTATGGAAAAGCTCTTCCAGTAGGCGTTCTCGGCATTGTAGCCGCCGGGATCGAGAGTGAAGACCTCTTTCAGGATTTTCAGATCGTGCGGGATGGCAAAACTGTCGCGCGAATCCTCATGGCTGAACAGATAGTAGAAATTGTCGAAGCCGGTCCAGGTGATCGCCGACAGGCACAGCGAGCAGGGTTCATGCGTGGCGATGAAGATGGCGTCTTTCGTATCGACGCGCTCGGCCTTCGGCATTTCGTAGAAGCGCTTCAGGCAGTGCACCTCGCCATGCCAGAGCGGGTTTTCCATCTCGTTGTTGGTCTCGGCCAGCACCAGCGAACGGTCGTCCTTTCTCAGGATCGCCGCGCCGAACAGCTTGTTGCCATGGGCAACACCGTCGGCCGTCTTCGGCACGATGTCGTGCTCGATGACGTCGAGCAGGCGGTCGATCAGTGAAATATCGGTCATTACGGGGTCTCCTGCTGCATGTCGCACAAAAGTGCCCCCGGTTTTGGGGTAACGACACGCACAAAAAATTAAGGGAGATGGATCTCGTAGGCGTGCGAGAAATGGAACTCTTCGAGATTGGAGCCGTCGCCGCCACGGTCGACGATCAGGAAATCCTGCGCCTCGCCAAGCGGCGTCAGCACGCCATGCCAGAGATTACGGGAATAGTTGATGCCTTGTCCGGGTGCGGTGATGAAGGCATGCGGCTCGCCCGGTCCCTGCTCACCGTCATGGCAGACGACGACCAGGAACGGGCGCGGCGACAGCGGGATGAAGGCCTGGCTGCCGAAGGGGTGGCGCTCGACCATGCCTAGCCTCAGCGGCAATTCGTATGGCGTGCCGCGCACCATCGAGATCAGCACGCGGGCGTTCGGCCCGGTCGCCTCGGCGGTTGCGAGATCGTGGTAGCGCTCGGCCCTGCCGCCATTGATCGGGTAGTGGTTGTCGCCGCCCATGTCGATGACATCGCCGAATGGGGCAAAGCTCTCGCGGGTCAGCGGCCGCGCGACGATACGGGTCATGGCGCGCGCTTTGCGATGCCGGCGCCGCCGAGCTTGGCGTGCCGATTGACGTCCTTGTAGAGCAGATAGCGGAATTTGCCCGGGCCGCCGGCATAGCAGGCCTGCGGGCAGAAGGCGCGCAGCCACATATAGTCGCCAGCCTCGACCTCGACCCAGTCCTGGTTGAGGCGGTAGACCGCCTTGCCTTCCAGCACATAGAGACCGTGCTCCATGACATGGGTCTCGGCGAAGGGAATGACGGCACCCGGTTCCAGCGTCACAATGGTCATGTGCATGTCGTGGCGCAAATCGGCCGGATCGACGAAACGCGTCGTCGCCCAACGGCCCTCGGTGCCAGGCATCGGCGTTGGCGCGATTTCCTGTTCGTTGGTGAAGAAGGCTTCCGGCACATCAAGACCGTCGACCGCCTCGTAAGCCTTGCGAATCCAGTGGAAGCGGACGTCGGCCTTGCGCTCGTTGCGAACCGTCCAGCCGCTGGCCGGCGGCAGGAAGGCAAAGCCGCCGGGCCGCAAGACATGCTTCTTGCCGGCAAGCAGAACCGTCAGTTCGCCCTCGACCACGAACAGGGCGCCCTCGGCACCGGCATCGGGTTCCGGCCGATCGCTGCCGCCGCCGGGCGCGACCTCGACAATGTATTGCGAGAACGTCTCGGCAAAACCTGATAACGGTCGCGACAAGATCCAGACGCGCGTCTTGTCCCAGAACGGCAAGGCACTGGTGACGATGTCCTGCATCACCCCCCGGGGGATGACGGCATAGGCCTCGGTGAAGACGGCGCGGCCGGTCAGAAGCTCGCTCTGGCCGGGATGGCCGCCATGCGGCGCGTAATAGGTTCGGTCGGGCATCCTGATCGTATCCATGGGTTCAAACCTATTGCGGAAGCATGTCCTTGAGGCGGAGCAGCGCGATGCGCTCGACCTGTTTGCAGGCGGTCTCGAATTCGACGCCGCGGCTGTTGCCGATGCGCGCCTCGAATTCCGCCAGGATCTCCTCCTTCGTCTTGCCCTTCACCGCGATGATGAAGGGGAAACCGAAGGTGGTGACGTAGGCGGCGTTGAGCTTGGAAAACAGTTCGCGCTCCTTGTCGGTCAACGCGTCGAGGCCGGCCGAAGCCTGTTCCCTGGTCGATTCCGCCGTCAGCCGTTTGGCCTTGGCCAGCTTGCCGGCAAGGTCGGGATGGGCGTTGAGCACCGAAAGCCGCTCGGTTTCGCTGGCGGAACGGAAGACGCGGCAAAGCGCATTGTGCAGGCCGCCCGATGTGTCGTGCGCCGGACCCAGTTCCAGCTCGTAGGCGCGTTCGGCGATCCAGGGCGAATGCTCGAACACGCCACCGAAGGTATCAACGAACGTCTCGAATTCCATCTTCGATGGCCGCAGTGCCGCCGGCTTGTAAGGATTGGCCTCTTGCCAGTGGCGGGCGATGTCGATGCGCCGTGCCAGCCAGACCTTGTCGTGCGACTTCACATAGTCGACGAAGCGCTTCAGCGCCGCCACCCGGCCCGGCCGCCCGACGAGGCGGCAATGCAGGCCGATGTTCATCATGCGCGGCCGGCCGGCCTTGCCCTCGGCATAGAGCGTGTCGAAACTATCCTTCAAATAGGCAAAGAACTGGTCGCCCGAGTTGAAGCCCTGCGGCGTGGCGAAACGCATGTCGTTGGCGTCGAGCGTATAGGGGATGATGAGCTGCGTGCCGCCCTCATGTTCGAACCAGTAGGGCAGTTCGTCGTCATAGGTGTCCGACACATAGTCGAAGCCGCCTTCTTCCGCCACAATCCGCACTGTGTTGACCGAAGTGCGGCCGGTGTACCAGCCGGTCGGGCGCGCGCCGGTCACTTCGTAGTGCAGCTTGATCGCCGCTTCGAGGTCGCGGCGCTCATCCTCGACACTGTGGTCGCGGTAGTCGATCCATCTCAGACCGTGCGAAGCGATCTCCCAGCCGGCTTCCTGCATGGCCATGACCTGGTCAGGCGAACGGGCGAGTGCTGTGGCGACGCCGTAGCAGGTGATCGGCACCTCAGCCTCGGTGAACAGCCGAAGCAGCCGCCAGAAGCCGGCCCGCGCCCCATATTCGTAGATGGATTCCATGTTCCAGTGGCGCTGGCCCACCCAGGGTGCCGCGCCGACGATTTCCGACAGGAAGGCTTCAGAGGCCTTGTCACCGTGCAGCACGCAGTTTTCGCCGCCTTCTTCGTAATTGACGACGAACTGCACGGCGACATGCGCACCGCCAGGCCATTTCGGGTCCGGCGGATTGGCTCCGTAGCCGCGCATGTCTCTCTCGTAACGCATCGTCCCTCCCGCCGGGCATGGCCCGAAGTATGATCAGGATATCGAAAGGGCTGCCTGCGCATTCCCCCGAAAATTTTTGAAAGTGTTTTTGTCGCACTCCGCTCGACCGGGACTTATGCATCGCCTTTAAATGGCGCACAATTCACTGTTGATATTTGACCGTACCGGGCCAATTCGCTCGTACCGGAGATGGGAGGCGGCCAATGGCAGAAACGTCGAAAGCCGATGGCGGGCGTCTGACGACCCATGTCCTCGACACGGCGACCGGCAAGCCGGCAGCGGGACTGTCGATTGCGCTCTATCACCTCGAGGGCAAGGCGCGGACACATCTGAAGACCGTTGTCACCAATGCCGACGGCCGTTGCGACAAGCCGCTGCTCGCTGGCGCGGAGTTCCGCACCGGCGAATACGAACTGCTCTTCGCCGCGGGCGACTATTTGCGCCAGCAGGGGTTGAGCCTGCCGAAACCCGCCTTTCTCGATGTGATACCGATCCGCTTCGGCATGGCCGAACCGGTGCATTATCATGTACCGCTGCTGGTCTCGCCCTACGGCTACTCGACCTACAGGGGGAGCTGAGGCATGGCCAAGGTCAATATCCGCAACGAGATCCGTTTCATTCTCAATGGCAGGGATGTAGCGCTTTCGTCGGTTGCGCCCGATGCGACCCTGCTCGACTGGCTGCGGCTCGACCGTTCGCTGCGCGGCACCAAGGAAGGTTGCGCCGAGGGTGATTGCGGCGCCTGCACCGTGCTGGTTGGCAAGCTCTCGGCCGGCGGTCTGGTCTATGAAAGCGTCAATGCCTGCATCCGCTTCCTCGGCTCGCTGGACGGCACCCATGTCGTGACCGTCGAGCATTTGCGGGGCCTGCCCGGTCAGTTGCATCCGGTGCAGCAGGCGATGGTCGATTTCCACGGCTCGCAATGCGGCTTCTGCACGCCGGGCTTCGTCATGTCGCTCTATGGTCTGTGGATGAGATCACCCGACCCGTCGAACGCTTCCATCGAAAAGGCTTTGCAAGGCAATCTCTGCCGCTGCACTGGCTACGAGGCGATCATGCGCGCGGCCCAGGCCATCTCCAGCTACGGCAAGGCGGCGAGGGATCCGCTGGCAGCGGAGCGCAAGGCGATCACCGCGAGGCTAGAGGCCATGCATGACGGCGCCCGGATCGAGATCGGTTCGGCCAAGGCGCGGCTGATCGTGCCGGCCGACGTCGATGATTTCGCCGCCGTGCTGGACAAGGAACCCGGCGCCACCATCGTTGCCGGTTCGACCGATGTCGGCCTGTGGGTGACCAAGCACATGCGCGATATTTCGCCGGCCATTTTCATCGGCAATCTCGACGGACTTTGCACCATCTCGGAAGACAAGGGCGTCATTTCGATCGGCGCCGGCGTCACCTACACTGACGCCTTCGCGACGCTGGCGAAGCGCATCCCGGCGATGGGGCCGTTGTTCGATCGCATCGGCGGCGAACAGGTGCGCAACATGGGCACGATCGGCGGCAACATCGCCAACGGTTCGCCGATCGGTGATACGCCGCCGCCCTTGATCGCGCTTGGCGCACGCCTCACCCTGCGCAAGGGTAAGAAGCGGCGGACCATCCCGCTGGAAACCTTCTTCATTGCCTATGGCAAGCAAGACCGGCAGCCGGGCGAGTTCGTCGAGGCCGTGCACGTTCCTGTTCCAGCCAAGGATACAAAATTCGCAGTCCACAAGATCACCAAGCGCCGCGATGAGGACATTACCGCGGCCCTTGGCGCTTTCTTCCTGACGCTGGCCAAAGACGGCACGGTCGCGGAGGTGCGCATCGCCTATGGCGGCATGGCGGCGACGCCGAAGCGGGCGTCTTTTGTCGAAAAAGCGCTGCTCGGCAAGCCGTGGACCGAACAGACGGTAGACGCGGCGATGGCCGAATATGCCAGGGATTTCACCCCGCTCACCGACATGCGGGCTTCGGCCGAGTATCGCGCACTGGCGGCGCGCAACCTCCTGCTGCGCTTCTTCGCCGAGACCAGCGGCACCAGGGAGCCGATCCAGGTTTCGAGGCACGAGGCGGCATGATGAACAAGCACGCTGCCCCCAACCTCAAGGCTGAAAAGATCGTCGGAGGCGTCGCCGACGACCAGCGTCACGATTCCGCGCACAAGCATGTCAGCGGCACCGCCGTCTATATCGACGACATGCCGGAACCATCAGGCACGCTGCATGGCTGCCTCGGGCTTTCTGCCGCCACGCATGCCATGATCACCAGCATGGATCTCTCGGCGGTGCGTACAGCGCCCGGCGTTGTCGACGTGCTGACGGCCAGTGACGTGCCCGGCGAGAACGACATTTCGCCGACCGGCCGTCACGACGAGCCGGTGCTGGCCGACGGCAAGGTGCAATTCTATGGCCAACCGATCTTCTGCGTCATTGCCGAGACGCGCGAGCAGGCGCGCCGTGCCACAAGGTTGGCCAAGGTCGAATACAAGGAATTGCCCTTCGTCACCGACATTGGTGCGCTCGATCCGAAGAAGGACAAGCTCGTCACGCCGCCTCTCACGCTGAAGCGCGGCGATGCCGCCACAGCAATCCGTCAAGCGCCGCGCCGGCTAAAGGGAAAAATGCGCATCGGTGGCCAGGAACACTTCTACCTCGAAGGCCATATCGCCATGGCCATTCCGGGCGAAGATCAGGACGTCACCATCTATTCCTCGACCCAGCATCCGAGCGAAGTCCAGCACATGGTCAGTCATGCACTTGGCGTGCCGAGCAATGCCGTCACGGTGGAAATCCGCCGCATGGGCGGCGGCTTCGGCGGCAAGGAAACGCAGGGCAATCAGTTTGCGGCATTGGCCGCGATCGCCGCAAAGAAGCACCATCGCGCCGTGAAAATCCGGCCCGACCGCGACGACGACATGATCGCCACCGGCAAGCGCCATGACTTCCTCGTCGACTACGAAGTCGGCTTTGATGACGAGGGCAATATCCTCGGCGTCGATTTCATGTTCGCGGCGCGCTGCGGTTTTTCCTCGGACCTTTCCGGCCCGGTGACCGATCGCGCGCTGTTCCACTGTGACAACACTTATTTCTGGCCAGCGGTGCACGCTAAATCGGCGCCGCTCTACACCAACACCGTGTCGAACACCGCCTTTCGTGGTTTCGGCGGCCCGCAAGGCATGGTCGGCGCCGAGCGCGTCATCGACGAGGTGGCCTTTGCCGTCGGCAAGGATCCACTCGAAATCCGCAAGAAGAATTTCTACGGCACATCGGACCGCAATATCACGCCCTACCACCAGACGGTCGAGGATAACGTCATTCAGCGCATTGTCGCTGAGCTGGAGCAAAGCGCCAGCTATGCGCGGCGGCGGCGCGAAATATCGGCCTTCAATGCCAACAGCCGTTTCATCAAGCGTGGCCTGGCGCTGACGCCGGTCAAGTTCGGCATCTCGTTCACCGCCACGCATTACAACCAGGCCGGCGCGCTGGTGCATGTCTACACGGACGGTTCGGTGCATCTGAACCATGGCGGCACCGAGATGGGACAGGGCCTCTACGTCAAAGTGGCGCAAGTGGTGGCGGAAGAGTTCCAGATCGATCTCGACCAGGTGAAGATCACCGCGACCACGACCGGCAAGGTGCCGAACACCTCGGCCACAGCAGCGTCGTCCGGCTCCGACCTCAACGGCATGGCGGCTCAGAATGGCGCTCGTCAGATCAAGGATCGGCTGATCGATTTCGCCGCCGAAAAATATCAGGTGCCGAGCGATCAGGTGCTGTTCCTGCCCAACCGGGTGCGCATCGGCAACCAGGAAATCGCCTTCGCCGATCTCATCAAACAGGCCTATATGGCCCGCATCCAGCTGTCGGCGGCCGGTTTCTACAAGACGCCTAAAATCCACTGGAACCGCGACAAGGGCGAGGGCCGTCCCTTCTATTATTTCGCCTATGGCGCCTCGTGTTCGGAAGTCTCTGTCGACACGCTGACCGGCGAATACATGGTCGAGCGCACCGATATTCTCCATGACTGTGGCCGATCTCTGAACCGAGCCATCGACATCGGCCAGATCGAGGGCGGCTTCATCCAGGGCATGGGCTGGCTGACGACGGAAGAACTGTGGTGGGACGCCAAGGGCCGGCTGCGCACGCACGCGCCGTCGACCTACAAGATTCCGCTCGCCTCCGACCGGCCGAAGATTTTCAACGTCACCTTGGCAGACTGGCCGGAAGCGAGCGAGCCGACGATCCACCGTTCCAAGGCGGTCGGCGAGCCGCCGTTCCCGCTCGGCATGTCGGTGCTGCACGCCCTGTCGGATGCGGTGGCGAGCATTGCCGACCACAAGATTTGTCCGCGCCTCGATGCGCCGGCAACGCCGGAGCGGGTGCTGATGGCAATCGAACGGCTGAAGGACGAGGCCAAGGCCTGAGTCTGGCACCAGGGTCGGCAATACGTGCAATTCAGGCCGAAAAACCCTATGTTTCCGGCACGGGAATGCGAATGATGAATTCGAAAGTGCAAAGCCTGAGAGATTTCCTTGCTGGTCAAGGCCGCATCGCTTTGGTCGAGGTGACCGGGACCAAAGGCTCGACGCCACGCGAAAAGGGCGCCTTCATGCTCGTCTCGCAGACGGCGATCTTTGGTACGATCGGCGGCGGTCAGCTCGAATACATGGCGATCGACAAGGCCCGGCAGATGGTGGGTAAAGAGGCCCGCATCGAGGTTGACGAGATCTGCGCCACGCTCGACGTGCCGCTCGGGCCGGAGATCGGCCAATGCTGCGGCGGGCGCGTCGAAGTCTTGATCCGGCTTGTCGATGCCGCGCTCGTTGCCGAACTGGTTGCGGCCGCGGAGGCTGAGGAAGCGCATCTGCCGCATGTCTACATCTTCGGCAGCGGCCATGTCGGACAGGCGCTGGCGTCGACGATCGCGCTTCTGCCGGTGCACGGCGTCGTCATCGAGACGCGGGCCGAGGCGCTGGAAGGCATGCCGGAAACCGTCGAGACACGGCTGACGCCGATGCCCGAGGCCGAGGTGCGCAAAGCTCCCCCCGGCACCGCCTTCGCCATCC
>NZ_RZRQ01000252.1:0-8453 GCF_003997785.1 Mesorhizobium sp. M7D.F.Ca.US.004.01.2.1
ACCCTCGGTCGTGGGCTGGCAGGGGTGTCATGAACAAGGCCCCTGCGGATGTCGAAGAAGTTGAAAGCTGCAATCATTGCAGCCCTTGTTGCTCTGGCTGCTGGTTTCGCTATCAGCAACGGGCTGATAAGCCAGCAGACGGCCGACGAGATCAAGGCCAGGACTGACCAAGTTTTGACCGAGGAGGCAGCCCAGCCTGCACCTCAGCCTGCCTCCGATAATCCCCCTGCACCTTCTACGGAACCTGCGCCGCAAGCTCCGAGCCCGCTTGCCGGAGCACAGCAGCAAGAGTCTCAACAGGGTCAATGAAAAAGCCCCCCGCACGAGCGAGCCTCTCTCGCAATCACCACACCTACGGAGTGTATCGTTTTAATACAATCGCCAATTGGTAGACTCGCACGATGGATAGGCAGTTAGTTTCAGCGTCAGGCTAAAAGGGGGAAATGCCTCGACCTGGGAGAAAACGATGTCCATTCAAAAAGGTGACTATCGAACAAACAGAGCCGACTACGCGATTGCCGCGACGCATGGCGATGTGCTCGCCGAAGACAGCGTTCGAGACGAGATTCTGGCAAGAAGAAAAAAGTCCCTGTGGCTAAAGGAGCGGCGATCAGCCAAGTCAGCTGAGAACCCAATGGACAGCTCGCCGCTGCCTAGAAGAAACCCTCGCGGTTAGACGCCACGGCCACCTTCCGCGATCGCACCATACCCGCACACCACCGATTCGCCCATATTTCCGGAGGCAGCCGCCGGTATTGACCTCTCGTATGGCGGCCCTACTTCGTGACGAAATGGCTTCCGTTCTTTTTAGAAGACGGCGGGACTAAAGTCTTGTGCGCTACACGCAAAGGTCTGAGGGGTCCTGTTCGGTTCCGGAAATGTCTGCTGGACGTTCCATTATTTTAGTCAATCGAGATATAACCTTCCCTTCTACTTCCCACCCGACATCCGCGCCTGATGCGGCCGTTCGTATCCGCAGTTCCGCAGATTCAGCGCCTTGTGTAGACATGCAACTGGTCGATCGCGTCCCGAGTGCCCTCAGCCCGGGCCGAGTTCCCTCAGCCGACGCGATCACCGTTTTTCGGATCGAACAAATGCAGCGACTCCGGATCGGCCGCCAGCCGCACCACGTCGCCGGGCTTCACGCCGGCGCGGCCCATGGCAAAGATGCAAAGCTGCTGGCTGGCCAATTTGACGTAGAACTGCGTCGAAAGCCCGAGTGGCTCCACCACCCCCACCTCGCCCTTCAACGCCCCGTCATCCGCCAGCCGGATATGCTCGGGCCGCAGACCGACGGTGATGGCGTCACCGTCCTTCAGCGGCAGGCCTTCCGGCAGGCGCAGCGCCTGGCCATCGGCCAGTACGGCCTCCGACGTACCACGCTGACGAACCGTCGCCGGCAGAAAATTCATGCCGGGTGAACCGATGAAGCCAGCGACGAACATGTTGGCCGGCCGGTCATAGAGATCGAGCGGCGCGCCGACCTGCTGGATCAGCCCGTCATGCATGACGACAATCCGGTCTGCCATGGTCATCGCCTCGATCTGGTCGTGCGTGACGTAGACCGATGTCGTCTTCAGTTGCTGGTGCAGTGCCTTGATCTCGGCGCGCATATGGACGCGCAGCTTGGCGTCGAGGTTCGACAGCGGCTCGTCGAACAGGAAGACCTTGGGGTCGCGCACAATCGCACGGCCCATGGCGACGCGCTGACGCTGGCCGCCGGACAGTTGCCGCGGCAAGCGCTGCAGGAACGTGTCGAGCCCGAGCCGCTTGGCGGCGCCGTCCACCCTCGCGTCGATCGTCGCCTTCTCCGCCTTCTTCAAGAGCAGGCTGAAACCCATGTTCTTCGACACGTCCATATGCGGATAGAGCGCGTAGGACTGGAACACCATGGCGATGTCGCGGTCCTTGGGTGCTACATCATTGACCAGCCGCTCGCCGATGCGGATCTCGCCGCCGGAAGCCTCCTCCAGCCCGGCGATCATGCGCAAGAGCGTGGACTTGCCGCAGCCTGACGGCCCAACCAGGACGACGAACTCGCCATCGGCGATTTCAAGGTCGACCGCGTGCAGGACGCGGACGGCGCCATAATCCTTGCGGACTTTTTCGAGCGTAACAGAGGCCATCGATCTATCCTTTGACGGCGCCGGCGGTCAGGCCGGTGACGAGATAGCGTTGCAGGAAGGCGAAGAAGATGCAGACCGGGATCAGCGCCAGGACGGACGCGGCCATCATCTGTCCCCAGTCGACGGCGAACTTGCCTATGTAGGTGAGCAGCCCAACCGCGAAGGTTTTCTTGTCATCGCTGGAAATCAGCATCAGCGCGAACAACAGCTCGCTCCAGGCAGCTGTGAAGACGAAACCCAGTGTCGCACCCATGCCGGGCAGCGTCAGCGGCACGATCACCTTGCGCATGGCCTCAGCGCGCGTGCAGCCGTCGATCATTGCCGCCTCTTCCAGGTCCTTTGGGATACCATCGAAGAAGGACTGCATCAGGAAGGTGGCGAAGGCTGTGTTGAAGGCAGTGTAGATGATGATCAGCCCGATCAGGCTGTTGGTGAGGCCAAGCTCGCCCATGACGCGGTAGATCGGCGGAATGACCATCACCAGCGGGAAGGTTTGGGTCAAAAGCAGCATGATGGCGAGCGCCGCCTTGCCGCGGAAGGTGAAGCGCGACATGGCATAGCCGGCGAGCGTGGCAATGACCGTCACCAACGCCGCCGTCGCCATCGAAACGATGACACTGTTCAGGAAATAGCGTGGGAAATCAGAGACTTCCAGAACGATATAGAAATTCTGAAAGGTCGTCTGCGACGGCCACAAGGTGATGCCTTCGGAATAGAGCAATCGCTCCGGCGTGACCGATATTTTCAGTGTCCAGAAGATCGGGAACAGCGCGAAGATCATGTAGGTCGCGATGGCGCCGTAGAGGCCGATACCGCTGAGAAAGCGTGAAGAGGTGGAGCGCCCGGCGATCATCAGACGTGCCTCACGATTGAGCGCCGAATGCCGATCAGCGCCACGGCATAGACGATGAGCAAGACGAGCAGCAGCACCGCCACCGCCGAGGCGTAGCCCTTGTCCAGGGACTTGAAGGCGCTGACATAGATGTAGACCGGCACGGTGCTTGTCGACCCGGCGGGACCGCCTGCCGTCATCACAAAGATCAGGTCGGCAAATGTGGCGATCCAGATGGTGCGCAGCATGACGGTGATGGCGATGGTTGGCGCCAGGAACGGCAGCGTCACCTTGGTGAAGCGCTGCCACGGCGAGGCACCGTCGATGGCAGCGGCTTCATGCAGTTCCGACGGGATCGACTTGAGCGCCGCGAGCAGCGTGATGGCGAAGAACGGGATGCCGAACCAGATGTTTGCGATGATCGGCCCCCACATCGCGGTGGCCGGGTCGGACAGGATGCTGGTGGTCGACTCAGCCCTGAGCCCCAATGCGAAGAGCCAGTGCGGCAGCGGTCCGATGATCGGGTTGAACAGCCATGCCCAGGTCAGGCCCGACAGGAACGAAGGCACGGCCCATGGCAGAAAGACCACAGCCTGGACAAATTTGCGTCCGACGAACGGTTTGTCGAGAAGCAGCGCCAAGCCAAGGCCAAGGAAGAACTGGAAGAACAGGCTGGCGACTGTCCACCACAGCGTGTTGACCAGCGCCTGCCCGAGCACCTGGTCCGACAGCATCGCCTGATACTGTCCGAGCCCGACATATTCCGATTTGAAAGCCGAGAATTTGCGGAAGGAGTAGCTGATGCCGATGATGAGCGGCACCAGAAGCACCACGACCAGCAGGATGATCGCCGGGCTGAGATACAGCCATGGCTCGATTGCGGCGTGCGAGAGCCGCTTGCGACGCGGCTTGCCGGCGGATCGTATTTCGGACACGGCGTAGGTCATTGGGTGAGGATCGGCTCCCTGGAGCGGCGTCGGGGACAGCGTCCTTCTCCCCGTCACTATACGGGGAGAAGATGCCGGCAGGCAGATGAGGGGCAGTGCTGAGCTGACAGAACTTGGCGCCGCCCCTCATCCGGCCCTATCGGGCCACCTTCTCCCCGTGAAACGGGGAGAAGGAAAAAAGGCGGCTACTTCTTGTTCTTGGCCAGCCAGTCCTGCTGTTCCTTGGTCAGGAACGTGGCCCATGCGTCGGCCGCTTCCTTGGCCGTCTTCTGGCCAAGCAGGACTTCCTGAAAATTCTTGATCGCCACCTGGTCGACGAAATTGCCAAGGTTTTCCAGATGCGTCGGCGGGGTCACCATTTCATATTTGGAGGTATCGCTGAGCTCCGTGAACCAGCCCTTGAACTGCTCGGTCTTGAAATGGGCATCCTGGTCGGCGCCCTTGTGGATCGGGACGACGCCGACTTCCTTGGCCCATTCGAGATTGTCCTTCGGCGACAGCAGCGTCGCCATCAGCTTCCAGGCATCGTCCTTGTGCTGCGAGTTGGCAAACATCGCCCAGCCGGCATAGCCCAGCGTCGGATAGGACTTGCCGCTCGGCCCGACCGGCATCGGCGCCACGGCGAAGTCGTCGGCGCTCATCTTGTCGGCGATGCCGAGCAGCGCGTCCGGATCCTGGTTGAGCATGGCGCAGGTGCCGGAGTAGAAGCCGGTGACCGTTTCGTTGAAGCCCCAGCTCACCGCATCTTTCGGCGCCAGGCCGTCCTTGTACATGTCGGCCAGCATCTGCAGGCCCTTGACCGAGCCTTCGTCGTTGATCGTCGAGGTGCCGTCCTCGTTGAAGTAGCCACCCTTGCCGGCGGCGATGTTCATGAACATGTGCATGCCGTTGAAGGCGCCCGGCCCGCCGCGCAGGCAGTAGCCGTACTTCCCCGGGAGCGCGGAAATCTTCTTGGAATCGGCAATGAAATCATCAAGCGTCGCCGGCGGGCCATCGAGGCCGGCCTCTTTGAACAATTTCTTGTTCCAGAACAGCGCGTTCACATAGTAGCCGTAGGGGATCATGAACTGGGTGTTGTTGACGGTCGAGCCGAACTGCTTGGCGCGGTCGCCGAGCGTCTTGGCGTCGTCCCATTTGGCCATATACGGGCCGAGATCCTCCAGCTGGGCATTGTTGGCATAGAGACCCATCCAGCGTTCCGGCATTTCGACAATGTCGGGCGTATCGCCGGCCTGCACCATGGTCAGGAACTTTTCAAAAGCCTGGCCCCAGGGCAGCGAGATCAGCTCGACCTTGACGCCCGGATTGGCCGTTTCGAACTCGGCAATCTGCTTCTTCAGGAATTCGGTGCGTGGCGGGCTGGTGATGACTTCGACCATTTTCAGGGTCGAATCGGCCATAGCGCTTCCGGCGAAAATCGCCAGCCCCGCAACGGTGGCAAGCATGACGGTCAGTTTTTTCATGTTCAAGACTCCCATTTTGAACCCGCTTGTTATTTTCTGGCTTTTTCGAAGGCTTGGGCGACATCAGCCCACAGGTCTTCGACACTCTCCAATCCGACATTGAAGCGGATGGTTCGGGGGCTGACGCCGAAGCGCGCCATCGAATTCAGGCCCGGCGTCTGCTCCAGCGACGCCTTGGCCGGCACGACCAGGCTTTCATGCCCGCCCCAGCTGACGCCGATGCGGAAATATTTCAGCGCATCGACGAAAACGGGGATGTTGATATCGTCCGTCACCTCGAAGGAGAACAGACCGGCATAGCCGGCCAGTGTCGCCTTGCCTGGATGGTTCGAATAGACGGGATGGTTGACCCGCTCGACATTGGCATGCGCCTTCAGCCGTTCGGCGATGGTCAGGCCGCTCTTCATGTGGTGCGGCAGGCGCAGCGGCAGCGTGCGCAGGCCGCGCAACAAAAGCCACGCCTCGAACGGTGACAGCTTGCCGCCGAGATAGGAATAGGTCTGCTCGTTGATGTGCTTGATATGGGCGGCCGAACCCGCCACGACGCCGGCGACGGTGTCGCTGTGGCCGCCGAGATATTTCGAGGCCGAATGCAGCACGAGGTCGACGCCATGCGTGATCGGCTTCTGGAACACTGGCGTCGCCCAGGAATTGTCGATCGTGGTGACGATGCCCTGCTCCTTGGCCAACCGCGTCAGATGCGCGATGTCCTGCAGCTCGAACATCATCGAGGTCGGGCTTTCCAGGTAGAGCAGCTTGGCGCCGGGAAGTGCCGCCGCAACCGCGTCCGGGTCGGAGCCGTCGACATAGTCGACCTTGATGTTGAGCCGCGGTAACAGCCGCTCGAACAGCCGGTAGGCATCGCCATAGCAATTGCGCACCGCCACAATGCGCTCGCCTGCCCCAACGAAGGCAAGCACCGTGGCGCTGATCGCCGCCATGCCGCTGGAAAAGCCGCGCGCTGCCTCGGCACCTTCGAGCGCGGCGACACGCGCCTCGAACTCCATCACCGTCGGATTGTCACCACGCGAATAGATCGGCTGCCGTCGTTTGCCGGCAAAAGTGTCTGCCATCTCGGCATAATTGGCGAAGGTGAACAGCGAGGTCTGGTAGATCGGCGGCACCACCGCACCGCCGGGAAACGGTTCGTCATGCGCCAAGAGTGTCGCCGCCTCGGCAAGATAGTCGTGATCGAAACCGGATGGATGCTCGTTCATGTCTGGCTCGAAAGTTTGAGTTTGGCGGCACCGCGCTTGAGGTCGTCCTCGACGGTGGCGATCAGCTTGAGCGCCTCGTCGCGGGCTCCCTGCGGGTCACGCGCGGCGATGCATTCGTAGATGGTGCGGTGGTAGGGAAAGCTGGCGTGGCCAAAATCGCGCACGCCGAGCGGATGCTCCCAGAAGCGATGGAACAATTCGTACATGGCGGCGATGATCTGCTCGAACAACGGATTGCCCGAGGCCCGGTAGATCGCCTGGTGGAACTCCCAATCCTCTTCCGACGACATGCCGTCGCGCGTGCGGAACGCCTGCTCCATGATGTCGAGCTTGCGCGCGATTTCGGTGATATCTGCCTGGCTGGCGCGTTCGGCGCAAAGAGCTGCGGCCTCCGCTTCCAGCGCGCGGCGGATCTCCATCGTCTGCATCAGGCTGGTGAAATCATTGCCGCCCGCCAGCGTCAGCGGCATGTGCAGCATGTCTGGCGAGACGGCAACCTTGAGATAGGTGCCGCTGCCTTGCCGGCGCTCGACGAGGCCAAGCCCTTCCCAGCGAGTCAGCGCCTCGCGCACCGTGTTGCGACTGACTTTCAGCCGCTCGGCCAGAATACGCTCGGTTGGAAGCCGCTCGCCCGGCTGCAAAGCCTCGGCGCGGACAAAGCCCACCAACGCCTTCAGCACGGCGTCATCGCGCGCCGTCGTCTGAATGGGTGGCAGGCTGTTCTGGTCCACGTCACCTCCAAGTGGTCCAATGGTCCAACCAATTTCTGCATAGATGGAACCTCCTGTCAATCGGTTGTCAGGAGAACTGTCGAAGGTGGCGACGCAATGCGTTTCGGGCGCTCGTGTGAACCAGCATCGACCGTGTCTGCTAATCAGCGGCAGCGGGCGGTCCGAACCAAGTGGTCAGCGCGTCCATCAGGCCTTGTTGGGTTCCCACCCCAACCCAAGCCACATAGCCATCGGGCCGGATCAAGACGGCGTCGGTCGCGGCGACCGTCCCCAAGACCGGGAGCTTCCAGGCACCGGCGTACCCGGCGTCGATCTGCCGGACCCGATCGGCCCAGGGGGCGATGTCCAGCCTGCCGGGCTCACCGAGGTTGAGGAGCACCGGCCGCGCGTCGTGCAGCAAGGTGAAGAGCCGCAACGGCCCGTTGGCGGTGATCAGATCGAGGTCCGGCATTCGCCGCCCAAGCAGTGGGTGCCCCTCGCCGAGGTCGTAATGGACACCCAGGCCGGACATCTCAGCGGCGATCCGTTTGCGAGGCTCTTCCATGCCGAGCAACTCGGCAAAGATGTCGTTCAATGCCTTGGTGCGGGCATCCATGCGACGAAGCGCAACCTGTGCCATCGCGTTGCGCAGTACGCGGGCGGCAATCGGATGACGCTCGGCGTGATAGCTGTCCAAAAGGCTTTCCGGTGATATCTGCTTGACCACCTGGGCCAGTTTCCATCCAAGATTCACCGCGTCCTGCACGCCAATATTGAGCCCCTGTCCGCCCATCGGCGGATGCACATGCGCGGCGTCGCCGCCCAGCAGCACGCGTCTGTCGCGGTAAGAGGCAGCCTGTCGCGTCATGTCCGTGAACCGGGAGAGCCAGGTCGGGTTGTGGAGCCCGTAATCGGTGCCGTAGACGGCGACCAGCGCCTCGCTGAGATCGCGCAGCGTCGGTTCGCCTCCGATGGTCAGTTGCCTCTCGGTCAGCACGACACCGACCCGGCCGCCTTCCTCGATCTTGCCTATCGCATGGATACCGTAGGCGTCGCTGCGAAAGCCCCATGCCGGCTCCTGCACCATCTCGACCTCGGCAATCATCCAACTCATCGTAGGATCCTGCCCAGCGAACTCGATGCCCGCCGCCTTTCGGA
>NZ_RZRQ01000253.1:0-8447 GCF_003997785.1 Mesorhizobium sp. M7D.F.Ca.US.004.01.2.1
ATTTTGCCGCAGTCATCAACCCGCCGCATGCGACCATCCTGGCGGTCGGTGCCGGCGAGGAGCGGGCAGTGGTCAAGAACGGCGAGATCAGAATAGCCACCGTGATGTCGGTGACGCTGTCGACCGATCATCGCGCCGTCGATGGTGCGCTGGGTGCCGAACTGCTCGTCGCCTTCAAGCGGCTGATCGAAAATCCGATGGGCATGCTGGTTTAGGACGGGAGAGGGCGGTGCGGATGGTCTTCACCAGCCTCTTCGCTTTCATTCTTTCCGGATTCGCCGGCGGCCTCGTCGCTCAATTGCTGGCGGTCGAAACCGATGCGCAGGAAGAATACATTCTCGTGTTCATGGCGTCCGCGCTTGTCACCATTTGCGTGACGATCGTGTTTTTCATTGCACAGCTCTTTTCGAACGCACCGGCGATCATCGACTGGCTGGCCCTTTGCGCGATTGTCCTGTTCGTGCTGATCGGACTCGGCTTGATCGGCTGGACGTTCTCCCAGCCGATCGGCAAGCGCCAGTGGGGAGGTGACATGCCAATCATCGCCGGCCTGGTTTTGCCGAACCTGGCCACTGTGCTGGTTCACTGGCTGTTCGTGCGCTGGCGGGTGGGACGCGGTTTGATCAACGCACGGGTGGGCGCATGAAGACGGTTCTTTGTTACGGCGACTCGCTGACCTGGGGCTACAACGCCGAAGGCGGCCGCCATGCGCTGGAAGACCGCTGGCCGAGCGTGCTGCAAGCAGCGTTAGGCGCCGGCGTGCAAGTGATTGCCGATGGCCTCAACGGCCGCACCACGGCCTTCGACGATCATCTGGCCGGTGCTGATCGCAACGGCGCCAGGCTGCTGCCGACGGTCCTGACGACGCATGCGCCGATCGACCTGATTGTCATCATGCTCGGCGCCAACGACATGAAGCCGTGGATCCACGGCAATCCGGTCGCGGCCAAGCAAGGCATCCAGCGGTTGATCGACATCGTGCGTGGTCACGACTACCCGTTCGACTGGCCGGCGCCGCAGATCCTGATCGTTGCGCCGCCTGTAGTCAGCCGCACCGAAAATGCCGACTTCAAGGAAATGTTCGCCGGTGGCGATGACGCCTCGAAGTTTTTGGCACCGCAATATGCCGCGCTCGCCGACGAAGCCGGCTGTGGCTTCTTCGACGCCGGCAGCGTGGCCCAAACCACACCGCTCGATGGCGTTCACCTCGATGCCGAAAACACGCGAGAAATCGGCAAGGCGCTGACGCCGATCGTGCGCGTCATGCTGGAATTGTGAAGGAGAAATACCGTGGCTGAGAACTACGACGTCATTATCATCGGCTCCGGCCCTGGCGGCTATGTCACCGCGGTGCGTTCCGCACAGCTTGGCTTCAAGACGGCGATCGTCGAGCGCGAGCATCTCGGCGGCATCTGCCTCAACTGGGGCTGCATCCCGACCAAGGCGCTGCTGCGCTCGGCCGAGATCATGCACTATTCGGATCACCTGAAGGACTACGGGCTGAAGCTCGACGGCAAGGTCAGCGTCGACACGTCGGCGGTGGTCGACCGATCGCGAAAAGTCTCGTTGCGGCTCAATGGCGGTGTTGCCTTCCTGATGAAGAAGAACAAGGTCGACGTCATCTGGGGCGAGGCCAAGCTCTCGAAACCCGGCGAAATCGTCGTGTCAAAGACGGCCAAGAAGCCGATGGAGCCGCAGCCGCCGGTGCCGAAAGGCGTCAAGGGCGAGGGCACCTACACCGCCAAGCACATCATCCTGGCGACGGGAGCGCGGCCGCGCGCGCTGCCCGGCATCGAGCCGGATGGCAAGCTGATCTGGACCTATTTCGAGGCGATGGTGCCGCCGGAAATGCCGAAGTCGCTGCTGGTGATGGGTTCGGGCGCCATCGGCATCGAATTCGCATCCTTCTATCGCACCATGGGCGCCGACGTGACGGTGGTCGAGCTGTTGCCTGCGGTGATGCCGGTCGAGGACGCCGAAGTCTCGAAATTCGCGCAGAAGCAGTTCGAGAAGCAAGGCATGAAGATCATTCTCGAAGCCAAGGTGACCAAGGTCGAGAAGGGTGCCAACTCGGTCACCGCACATGTCGAGATGAAGGACGGCAAGGTCGAGAAGATCACCGCCGACCGCATGATCTCGGCCGTCGGCGTGCAGGGCAACATCGAGAATCTCGGGCTGGAAGCGCTCGGCGTGAAGACCGAACGCGGCTGCATCGTCATTGACGGCTACGGTAAGACCAATGTACCCGGCATTTACGCCATCGGCGACGTCGCCGGCCCGCCGATGCTCGCCCACAAGGCCGAGCATGAGGGCGTGGTGTGCATCGAAAAAATCGCCAATTTCCCCGGCGTGCACGCCACTGACAAGCTCAAGATCCCCGGCTGCACCTATTGCAATCCGCAGGTCGCGTCCGTTGGCCTGACGGAAGCGAAGGCCAAGGCAGAGGGCAAGGATATCCGCGTCGGGCGCTTCCAGTTCGCCGCCAATGGCAAGGCCATCGCGCTCGGTGAGGACCAGGGCTTCATCAAGACCATCTTCGACAAGAAGACCGGCCAGCTGCTCGGCGCCCACATGGTCGGCGCCGAAGTGACCGAACTGATCCAGGGTTTTGTCGTGGCGATGAACCTGGAGACGACCGAGGAAGAACTGATGCACACCATTTTCCCGCACCCGACGCTGTCGGAGATGATGAAGGAAAGCGTGCTCGACGCCTATGGCCGCGCGCTCAACGCGTGATAAATTGAAAGCGCTGGCACAGATGGAACCCGGCGGCAAGGTACTTAGTTTGCGGATGCATTTTCATCCATCACACAAGGAGAAGGCATATGCACCTGAATGGCGTCGGCTGGATTGCAGCCATCATCATCGGCGGCCTGGCAGGCTGGCTCGCCGAAATGGTCATGAAGAGCAACACCGGCATCTTCATGAACATTGTTTTGGGTATCGTCGGCGCGGTCGTGCTGAACGCCATCCTCCAGGCACTCAACATCGGTGTGTTCGGTATCGGCTGGACCGCCTATCTGATCACCGGCTTTATCGGAGCCTGCCTGCTGATCTGGGCGGGGCGTCTGGTGCGCCGTTAACATCACTGAAGAGCTGCTATGCGAAAAAGGCTGTTGCGGCATGCGCCGTCGCGGCCTTTTTCTTTGCGTTAAAAAGTCTTAGATGAACTTATGACAGCGAACGCCTGACTGGCGGTCGCGAATGAACCAGGTTTCCCGATGGTCACTGTCCTCGATACGATCGCCAACGCTCCGCGCTTGCGGCATCCGGAAAAGGCGCACAAGCCTGATCAGGATGTGCTGCGCAAGCCCGACTGGATTCGCGTCAAGGCGCCGATGTCGAAGGGCTATGCCGAAACGCGCGAAATCGTCAAATCGCACAAGCTGGTGACGGTCTGCGAAGAGGCCGGCTGCCCCAACATCGGCGAGTGCTGGGAAAAGAAGCACGCCACCTTCATGATCATGGGCGAGATCTGCACGCGCGCCTGCGCGTTTTGCAACGTCGCCACCGGCATTCCGACAGCTCTTGATGCCGATGAGCCGGCCCGCGTCGCGCACGCCGTCAAGCAGATGGGCCTGACCCATGTCGTCATCACCTCGGTCGACCGCGACGATCTCACCGATGGCGGTGCGCAGCATTTCGCCGAGGTCATCCGCGCCATCCGCGCGGCAACGCCGTTGACGACGATCGAAATCCTGACGCCAGACTTCCTGCGCAAGGACGGCGCGCTGGAGATCGTCGTGGCGGCCAAGCCCGACGTCTTCAACCACAATCTGGAAACCGTGCCGTCGAACTATCTGACGGTTCGGCCGGGCGCCCGCTATTTCCATTCGATCCGGCTGTTGCAGCGGGTCAAGGAACTCGACCCGTCGATCTTCACCAAGTCCGGCATCATGGTCGGCCTGGGCGAGGAGCGAAATGAAATCCTGCAGCTGATGGACGATCTGCGTTCGGCCAATGTCGACTTCATGACCATCGGCCAGTACCTGCAGCCGTCGAAGAAGCACCATCCGGTGATCCGTTTCGTCACCCCGGAGGAATTCAAGTCCTTCGAGACGATCGGCCGGACCAAGGGTTTCCTGCTGGTGGCGTCGAGCCCGCTGACGCGCTCGTCGCATCACGCCGGCGACGATTTCGCCCGGCTGCGCGCGGCACGGGAAGCGCTTCTCAAGAAATCAGCCTAACTCGCTGGTTTTATGCCAAAATTCGAAGCCATCCGTCGCGTATCCCACACACCGGAGCAGATGTTCGCGCTGGTCGCCGATGTCGAATCTTATCCGCAATTCCTGCCGCTTTGCGAGGCGCTGACGGTTCGCTCGCGCAAGGAGCGCGACGGACGCACAGTTCTCCTCGCCGACATGAGCATCGGCTACAAGGCGATCCGGGAAACCTTCACGACGCAGGTGCTGCTGAAGCCGGACGAGAACACCATCGACGTGAAGTACATCGACGGCCCATTCAAATATCTGAGCAATGTCTGGCGTTTCGAACCGGACGGCGCCGGCTGCGCCGTCCGCTTCTTCATCGACTATGAGTTCAAGAGCCGTATTCTCGGCGCGGTGATGGGAACCATGTTCGACCGCGCCTTCCGCATGTTCGCCGAGGCTTTCGAGAAGCGTGCCGAAGTCATCTACGGTGCGGCGTCCTCGGCCTGAGGCTGGCCAAGCGCGCGCAGACCCAACTCCAACGCGTGCCGTACCGTTTCCCGGCGGATGAAGTCGCGACCCTTGTCGGCAAACAATCTGTGTTCGGCGGTCACGCTCTGGCCGTCCAGGCTGACGCCGAACCAGACCAGACCGACCGGTTTTTCCGTGGAACCGCCGCCAGGCCCGGCAATGCCGGTGACCGCCAGGGTCAGTCCCGCGCGCGAACGCGCAAGCGCGCCTGTTGCCATTTCGATCGCCGTCTGGCGCGAAACCGCGCCGTGCGCCTCGAGCGTGGCGGCGGAAACACCGAGCATGTCCACCTTGGCTTCGTTGGAATAGGTGATGAAGCCGCGATCGACCACAGCGGAGGAACCGGCGATGTCGGTCAGCGCGGCGATGATCATACCGCCGGTGCAGCTTTCCGCCGTCGCCAGCATGACGCCGCGCTTCTGGCAGGCTTGCAGCAGGGCATTTGCCAGCTCGTTGTTGCTCATTCCGGCACCTCGCCGGGAAAGACCACGCTGGCGGTGGCGATCGCCGCAATGCCTTCCTCGCGCCCGACAAAGCCGAGCTTCTCATTGGTTGTCGCCTTGATCGAGATGCGGTCCGGTGAAATTGCCAGCATCTGCGAAAGGGCTGCGGTCATCGCCTCGCGATGCGGGCCGACGCGCGGCGCCTCGCAGATCAGCGTGATATCGGCATTGGCGATCCGTCCGCCGCGCTCGCGCACCAGCCTTGCCGCATGCTCGACGAAGATCCGGGAAGCAGCGCCTTTCCACTGCGGGTCGGACGGCGGAAAATGCGTGCCGATGTCGCCGGCGCCGCAAGTCGCCAGCAGCGCATCGGTCAGGGCGTGCAGGCCGACATCGGCGTCGGAATGGCCGGACAGTTTCTTGTCATGCGCAATGGCGACGCCACACAGGGTGACATGGTCGCCGGGTTCGAAGGCGTGGACGTCGTAGCCATTGCCGGTACGGATGTCGGGGAAGCGAACACGTTCGCCGGAAAGCCGCTGGTCCGCCATCGCAATATCCCGTGCCCAGGTGAGTTTGATATTGTCCGGCGAGCCCGGAACGATCTTTACCGGAATATGCGCCCATTCGGCGATCGCCGCGTCATCGGTAAAATCCATTTTTCCCAGATGATGGGCTTTCTCATGCGCGGCAAGGATAGGCCAGAATGGAAAGCCCTGTGGCGTTTGCGCCGCGTGGAGCCCGCTGCGCGAAACGGTTTCGCCAACCACGCCAGAGGCCGACTCGCGCTTCAGCGTGTCGGCGACGGGCAAAGCGGGCAACGCGCCCTCGCGCTCGCCGATTGCGGCGATGGTGCGGTCGATCAACTCCGCATCGACGAACGGACGCACGGCGTCGTGGATCAGAACCTGCGCCGGAGCGTGGCCTCTCAGCGCAAGCAATCCGAGCCGGACAGACTCTTGCCTGGTCGCCCCACCCATGACAGCGGTGACGCGCTCGGCATTGGCGCCCGCCGCCTGCCGGAACAGCTCGTGGTCGTCGGCATGGATGGCGACGACAATCTCGCTGGTCCGCGGGTGGGCAAGAAAAATTTCCAGCGTGTGCGCGATGACGGCAAAGCCGCCAATGTGTTGATATTGCTTCGGCCCGTTGGCCTGTCCGGCGCGCGCGCCACGGCCGGCCGCAACGATCACCACCGCGACCTTGCCATCCGCACTCGAAACGTGATTTTCACTTGCGTCAGTCATTGCAGATTGGTCCTAGCGCACGATCCCGAAAAGTGTAATCGGTTTTCGGAAAGATCATGCGCTAACTATGAAATTCCAAAGCGTCCTTAGCGCGTCCTGAAGGACGCGCGGCGCTTTGGTCACAGCCAATCCCGAAGGCCAGCATTTTCCCAATTGCGCCTTAATGTGGCGTCATTCCGCGTTGCACATTGCGGCGGTTCTGGCTAGAGAATGTGCAACGAATGAACATGCTTGGTTTTTGTGCATGGTTAACTTGACCAAATTGGCCGCGCCGCTCGATGTCGGTGGTGTGAGAATCCGCAATCGCGTGTTCCTCGCACCGATGTCGGGAATTACCGACGAGCCGTTCCGGCAGCGCGCCCACGCGCACGGCGCGGGCCTGGTCGTGTCCGAAATGGTGGCCAGCGGCGAGCTTGCCAAGGGCAGGGCCGGTTTCAACCTGCGCATACGCCACTCCGGCCTGCCGGTCCATATGGTCCAGCTTGCCGGCCGCGAGGCGGCGCACATGGCCGAAGGCGCGCGTATAGCCGCCGGCGAGGGCGCCGACATCATCGACATCAACATGGGCTGCCCGGCCAAGAAGGTCACTGGTGGCTATGCCGGCTCGGCATTGATGCTGGATCTCGACCATGCACTGTCGCTGATCGACGCCGTTGTCGGCGCGGTCGAGGTGCCGGTGACGGTCAAGATGCGGCTGGGCTGGGACGAAGGCGCGCTCAACGCGCCGATGCTGGCGCGCCGCGCCGAACAGGCCGGCGTCAGGATGGTGACCGTGCACGGCCGCACGCGTTGCCAGTTCTATCAAGGCAAGGCCGACTGGCGCGCCATCGCCCGCGTCAAGGAAGCCGTGTCCATCCCGGTCGTCGCCAACGGCGACGTGTCTTCGCCAGCAGAAGCGGCTGCTATCCTCGATCAGTCGGGTGCAGACGCTGTGATGATCGGCCGTGCCCACTATGGTGCACCGTGGATCGCAGGCAGCAGTGCGGCGGCAGCGGCGGGCGAGACTGCGACCAACGTCCCGCAAAACCCGATGGCACTGGCCGACTATGTCGTCTCCCACTATGAGGACATGCTCGCGCTCTACGGTGTCGAGAGCGGTCTGCGCCAGGCGCGCAAGCACCTCGGCTGGTATCTCGATCGTCATGCCGGCGGTGTCGCAGACGACAGCCGAAAGGCCATACTGACCGCATTCGAGCCCGCACGCGTCATCGCCTTGCTGCGCGATGTGTTTTCGCGCGATCCGCAACCTTTGAACCTGCGGAGCGCCGCATGAACGCCGCCGCTGGCCAGGGCGCTGAAATGGCGGATGCCGCCCAGATCGTGCTCAACACCATCCGCCGCCCGGTGATCATGATCAGCGAGCAAGGGTTCATCACCTACGCCAACGCCGACGCGGAAGACTTCTTTCGCTCGAGCGCGACGATGCTGGCGCGCAACACGCTGTCCAAGCTCATTCCCTTCGGCAGCCCGCTGCTGACGCTGGTCGATCAGGTGCGCGAGCGTCGGGCCCCGGTCAACGAGTACCGCGTCGACGTGTCGTCGCCGCGCCTGGGCATCGAGAAGGTCGTCGATCTCTACGTCGCCCCGGTGCCGGAATATCCGGGCTCCGTCGTGGTGATGTTCCAGGAACGGTCGATGGCCGACAAGATCGACCGGCAGATGACGCATCGCGGTGCGGCACGCTCGGTCACCGGCCTGGCGGCGATGCTTGCCCATGAGATCAAGAACCCGCTCTCCGGCATCCGGGGTGCCGCCCAGCTGCTCGAACTGTCGGCTTCCGACGAGGATCGCGCGCTGACGCGGCTGATCACCGACGAGACGGACCGCATCGTATCGCTGGTCGACCGCATGGAGGTGTTTTCCGACGAGCGGCCGATCGATCGCTATCCCGTCAACATCCATGTCGTGCTCGACCATGTGAAGGCCATCGCCAAAAACGGTTTTGCCAAGAGAATCAAGATAATGGAGGATTATGATCCTTCATTGCCTCCGGTGTTTGCCAACCGTGACCAGCTCATCCAGGTGTTCCTCAACCTGGTCAAGAACGCCGCCGAGGCAATCGGCAGCGACCCACAGGG
>NZ_RZRQ01000254.1:0-8408 GCF_003997785.1 Mesorhizobium sp. M7D.F.Ca.US.004.01.2.1
GACGAATATCTGGTGCTGCTCAAGCGGCTGTGGTCCAACGACCGGCCCTTCGACCATGAAGGCGCGTTCTACAGCATCAAGGGCGGCTACGTGCCGCGCAAGGGTCCGCACGGCGCCGACCTGATCATCCGTATGGGCGGGCAATCCGGAACGGCGCTCAAGGTCGCCGGCCGGCATGCCGATGTCTTCGAACTGGTGCCAGGCTCGATCGACGAGGTTCGGCAGCTGATGGAGCGGGTGCGCGGTGCCGCTGCCGAGCACGGTCGGGCGGGCAAACTGCGCTTTGCGCTTCCGGTCAGGATTCACCAGGGCGCTTCCGCCACGGGCCACAAGGCGGTCGACCTTTCCGGGCCACCGGCACAGGCCGCCCTGTCGCTGCTTGCCTATACCGCGCTCGGGATCGATGAATTCATGATTGTCGGCGTCGACACGCCGCGCGAGATCGCCACGGTCGGCCGGGAAACGATCGCCCTGCTGCGCAACTCCCTGGCGCGTCGCGAGACCGACGCATTCCAGCCCGGGGCGTATGCGTCTCGCGCGGGTCTGGAGACGCGCGCAATGGGCTGAGATCCTTCAGCCTTTTGTTGCTTCAGGCCTGTCGCCAAGTCGCGACAGGCCTTCGATGACGGCGGCTGAATCCGTCAGCGCGCCGAAGACGCCGTCTTCGACCGTCACCATGTGAAGTGCTGCCTCGTGCGCTTGTCTGTCGCCGCTGGCGCAGGCGTCCGAGATCGTCAGGCATTGGAAATTCCGGTCGCAGGCTTCCCGCAACGTGGTGTGGACGCAGACATCCGTGGTGCATCCGGAAAACATGAGATGCGTGATGCCTTGCGCGCGCAGGACAAGCTCGAAGTCCGTATAGGTGAAGGCGCTGTTGCAGGTCTTGTCGACGATGATGTCCTGCGGCGCGACGTCGATCTCCGGAACGATCTGGAATCCCGGGCCCGAGCGCAGCAGGATTTCGGTGCCTTCGAGCCCGGAGCGCTTGCGGCGCCATTTTTCGTAAGGCGTCATGTCGGCCATGTCAGCCCGATAGCCCTGCCTGGTGTGGATGATGCTGACGCCGGCCTTGCGGGCGGCTGATATCAGCCGGCTCACGGTCGGCAGGATCGCCCTGAGCGGCGAGGGGTCGTAGCCTTGCTTGGCGAAGTAGCCCGTCGTCGACAGGAAATCCTGCTGCAGGTCGATGACGATCAGCGCAGTGTTTTCGGCAACCAGCCTGCCGTCATAGGGGAAGTCGAAAGGCGTCGCCTTGATCATCCGGGGTTTTCTCCTCACCGATTGTGCGGTCTATCCTGAACGGCGAAGTTGCAGCCGTCCACCCGGGCAGCAATCCTAACACCAAGAGGCAGGACGAGGGGCGTCGTGCCGGCGACGACAGTTCGCCGTGCAAACCCTCACGGTTACGTCGCGCCGATTTGTTGACCGTTGCAGTCATCTTAAATGTTGACTAGTAAGGTCATGTTTCATAGTCAACCGGGCATCGCCTGCCGAAAGCCGAAATCTGGAAATGCGGGTGGCCGCACTGGAGAAAAGCCATGACCGTGGCTGGAATTGATGCCCAGACTGCCTTCCATATCGACGCGGTGCGCTTCGCCGTCGGCGAGCGGACGCTGCTCGGTCCGGTTTCGCTCGAACTGCAGCGCTCGCGCGTCTACGGGCTGATCGGCCACAATGGTTCGGGCAAGTCGACGCTGATCAAGCTGATGGCGCGCCAGCAGCCGGCAAGCTCAGGCGCCATCACCTTCGCCAGGCGGCCACTATTGCAGTGGGGCGCCCGCGAGCTTGCCCGCGCGCTTGCCTATCTGCCGCAGACGACGCCGGCGGCGACCGGTCTCACCGTGCGCGAACTGGCGACGCTCGGACGCTATCCCTGGCATGGCGCGCTTGGCCGCTTCCGCGCGGAAGACAGGCAGCATGTCGACGAGGCGCTGGCCTTGACCGACATGGACGGTTTTGCCGACCGGCTGGTGGACGAATTGTCGGGCGGCGAACGCCAGCGCGCGTGGCTGGCCATGCTGGTGGCACAGAACGCCGGCGTCATGCTGCTCGATGAGCCGATCTCGGCGCTCGACATCGCCCACCAGGTCGAGGTGCTCGGGCTGGTCAAGGATCTCAGCCGCAAGCGCGACCTCTGCGTCGTCGTCGTGCTGCACGATCCCAACATGGCGGCGCGCTACTGCGACGAGCTGATCGCGCTGAAGGACGGCAAGCTGCTGACGCGCGGCACGCCCGGCGAGATCATGCGCAGCGATGTGCTGAAAGGCATCTTCGGCGTGGAGATGGGCGTGTTCGCGCACCCCGTCACCGGCCAGCCCGTCGGCTATGTGCAGTGACGAGATTTGATGCGGTGGTGGGAAATGGAAAGCGGCCGGCCGCTGAGAGAACAAGGAAGAAGCTGTTGTCGAGAAGTGGTTTGTTGGCGGCGTTGGTCGCATCCGTCATCCTGTCGGTCGGTAGCGCGACCGCCCAGCAGCAACCGGCTGGTTCCGCCCCCGTGATCGAGGCGACCACCACGCCGGCTGCACCGGCACCCGCAGCACCGGCAGTCGTCCCCCCAGCCATGATGGCGCCTGTGCAGCCGGCCAGCCAGCCGAACGCGACCGTACCGGCCGAGGCCGGGCCTTCGACGGCGCTGGAGCTGGCCCTGCCGCATGATCTGTCGCCGTGGGGCATGTTCATGGCGGCCGATATCATCGTCAAGGCGGTGATGATCGGGCTGGCCTTTGCCTCCCTTGTCACCTGGACGATATGGCTGGCCAAATCGCTGGAGATTCTTGGTGGCAAGCTGCGTATCCAGCGCGCAGTGCGGGCGATCGGCGAGGCCGCCACGTTGAAGCAGGCGAGCCGCGCCCTCGACCGCAGCGGCGGCCCCGGCGCGCTTCTGGTGCGGGCGGCCGAGGAGGAGACCGCACTTTCTGCAGGTGCGCTCGATCATGTCTCGGGAGACGGGCTGAAGGAGCGGGTCACGTCGCGCCTGTCGCGCATCGAGGCGGCGGCGTCGAGGCGCATGTCGCGCGGCACCGGCGTGCTGGCGACGATCGGCTCGACCGCGCCCTTTGTCGGCCTCTTCGGCACCGTCTGGGGCATCATGAACGCCTTCATCGGCATCTCGCAGGCGCAGACCACCAATCTCGCCGTGGTCGCGCCGGGCATCGCCGAAGCGCTGCTAGCCACCGCGATGGGCCTTGTCGCGGCAATACCGGCCGTCGTCATCTACAACGTCTTTGCCCGCTCGATAGCCGGCTACCGGCAGATCCTCGCCGATGCCTCGGCGGGCGTCGAACGGCTGGTCAGCCGCGACCTCGACTTCCGCACCGTCGCGCCGCCGACGGCGCTGGCGGCGGAGTAGCGCCATGGCAAGCAGAATCCGACAGACCATGGACGACGATCTCGAGGAAAGCCACGAGATCAACGTCACCCCCTTCATCGATGTCATCTTGGTGCTGCTGATCATCTTCATGGTCGCGGCGCCGCTGGCGACGGTGGATGTCAATGTCGACCTGCCGGGCTCGACCGCAACGCCCGCGCCACGGCCCGAAACGCCGCTGTTCCTGACGCTGAAGGACGATCTGTCGCTGGCGATCGGCAACGACAGCGTGCCGCGCCCGGCGTTCGCCGCGACGCTGGACAGCAGGACAAAAGGCGACAAGCAGACGCGCATCTTCCTGCGTGCCGACAAGGCGGTCGCCTATGGCGACCTGATGGAGGCGATGAACCTGCTGCGCGGTGCCGGCTATCTGAAGATCGCGTTGGTCGGCCTGGAGGCGGCGCCGGCAACTACTGGTGCAGCGGCGCCATGATGCAAGCGACCGCCTTGCCCTCGGTCCAGTTGTCGCGCTTCGGCTGGCGCGACCTTGGCTTGTGGGCCGGTGCGGCCGCGCTGGTCCTCGGAGCTCATGTCGCGGTCGCCTATGCCGTGCAAAACTTCACGATGGTCACCGAAGCAGACGGCGGTCTGCCACCGGCCCAGGTGATCGAGATGGCGCCGATGGTGGTGATGCCGGCGGTGGAAGAGCAGATTGCCGCGCTGGACGCGGTTACGCCAGATCAGACCGAGCCGACACCGACTCCCGAGCCTACGCACGAAGAGCCGGTCGAGAAGGCGGAGCCGGTTGTCGAACAGCCGCAAGCCGTTCCGCCCGACGAGGCCGAATTCACCCGAACCGAAATGGCTGAACAGGTCGACCAGCCGCCGCCGGATGAGGTCGTCCCGGATATTGTCGAGGCTGTCGCCCCCGAGGTCGTCATTCCCTTGCCGCAGCCGAAACCGGTCGAAGTGGTCAAGGACAAGAAACCGGTCGAGGCCAAGGCGAAAAAGCCTGTCGAGAAGCCCAAGCCGCGGCCGAAGAAGGAGAAGGCGGCGCCGCCGAAGACGGTAGCCGCCGCCAGCGCCGATGCACGGCCTGCGGCCAGGACTGCCGCGCCGGAGTCGGCACAATCCGCGTCGCGATCCGGCGACTCCAGCAAATGGGACTCCCGCTTGGGCGCCTGGATCAAGCGGCACACGCGCTATCCCCGTTCGGCCAAGGCTCGAGGCGTGGAAGGCAGGCCGTATGTCGCCTTCACGGTCGACTCGTCCGGCCGGGTCCTGTCTGCCAGGCTCTCTCGTTCCTCCGGAGATGCGGATTTGGACCGTGCGGCACTCGCCGTGCTGCAAGGCGCCTCAGTGCCGGCACCGCCGCCGGAACTCGGCTCGCGCCTGAGCCGAACAGCACCGTTCGTGTTCAGCCTGCGCAATTAGAGACTAGAGCAGACCCGGATCCATCAATAGCTGAGCGACAGGCACAGGGCTTCGACCTGCTCCAGATAGAAGCGACATTTCGTGCGCAGAAGCCTGAGGCTCGGGTCGTCGGCGCCGTTGATCTCGATGGTCTGCATCATGAAGTCGAAATGGGCATGAAAGGCGTCCACCGCGCCCCAGAGACTGTCGACCTGGCAGCTATCGGCAATTGCCATCGAGACGAGTTGGCGAGCCTCGACCCGCGCGGCGTCAGGCGATGGCGGTTGCCTGGTGATCAAGGCGTCGAGCCGGCTGAAAATGCTTTCCCTGGCGTCGACGCTTCTGATGTTCGCAATCATGTTCATGTGCAGATCCCCCTTGGCAATTCCAGGCGCGCAACGGTTTCCCGCGGGCAGGATGCGATCAAGGCCGGGATGGCGGCCGCATCGGTCGGTCGGCCCCTGATGATGTTAGCGACCTCGGCATCGGCCTGTTCGAACCAGTAGACCATGTCGGCGCGGTTCAGATCCGTGGCGGCTTTTTTCAGCAGTGGCATCAGGTTTTGCAACGCGCATAGCGTCCCCCAGCGGTTTGGCCGGGAGGTCGAGCCGGCCACCGCGCATGCGGCTGACGATTGCATGTCGCTATGCTCTCCGCGGCTGGGCAGCACGATTGTCCTTTGCCTGCACCTTGGGGTGCAGCGGGTTGCCGCTGAGCTGCGCATGCCTGGCCGGCCGTGCGCCGCGAAGAACGTCGAAGGCTTCTGCATAGGCCATGCCCAGCAGATAGGAGATCATGGGAAAACGGCTTGCTTCGGCCATCTGCACGAGCTCATTGGTCATCGACGAAATGTATTGAAGACTATCGATTTCCGACTGACGTAGGGAATGATTTGCCACGTGCTGCTCCTGTCTGTGGTTGAACCTAGGGAACGCGTTACAGAAAATAATAAGCCGACTAATTGATAGATTGGCCCGCCGAAGACGGGCATGATTCCGGGGCCGAGAGGGTCAAGGCATAGATGGGCGCGTCGGTGAGGCGATCGAGGCCGAGCAGGCGCTTGATCGCCAAATGACTGAGCGCCGCCGTCGGGCATGCCGACAGGCCATGATTGGTCGCCGCCAGCATGATGTTCTGGCCGATATGGCCAGCCTCGATCAGCACGACACGATAGGCGTTGGCGTCCTCGTATTTCCACATCGTGCGATCGAGCTTCGCGCAAAGCAGGATAAGGCACGGCATGGTATCAGCCCATTCCTGTCCACCGACCAGTTCGGAGATCTTGGGCAGATGGTTTGCGGAAATCCTGCCAAGGTCGTGATCGGCGGCACAATAGTGGTAGACGCCGGGCTCGAGACCGTCGACGCCGAGCGCGACCACATAGGCCTCATAGGGATTCCTCGCGCCGCCGGAAGGGGTCATGCCAAGCGGCAGGGCGCCAACGCAGTTGGCGGTCTCGCCGGTGATGCCGAGCCCTGCGAACAGGCAATCGGAAAGCTGTTTGGCCGTGATGGTGGGCTGAGCCGCCGTGCGGTTGGTGCGGCGGCGCGCCATCAGGGCGAGAAGTTCATTGTCTTCCAATGCGTTCGGCAGCTGAATGGCGCCAGCGGAATTCTTCAGCACCAGGTCCGGTTGCGGCGTGTGGCCGGCGCGTTCGATCTGCCGTTCTTCCGCTTGCTCGATGGTCATGTATGCGCTGTCCTGGACGCAGAAATGCATCAGCGCGGTCGGAAGGCCCCAGCTCCATTGTCCGGAAAACTGCTCCTCCTGCTCGGCGAGCGGCGATCCGGCGGTCACCAGGGCGGAAAAATCGAGCAACTGGGGAACAACAGCCTTCAGCTCGGACTTCGACCACCCATGGGCGCGGGCGATATCCGCCGTCGACGCCCATTTGTCCCACGATGCAAGAAGACCGACCATCTCCGGGCTGCATTCAAACACGCTTCTGGTCAGGAAGTTGCATGCCGTGATCTTGTTAGGCCCGGGGTAGAAAACAAGCGTTTTTGAAGAGCGCATTTTCATGATGCTGAATGCCATGTGCGGAGCCGAGGCGCCGACAAGCGAACCGCTCGCCGGCGCAGAACGGCTTCAGCGCTTGTTGTAGTGCATGCCCTGCGAAAAGAAGACGGTCTGCGTGCCGGCGGCAGTCGTCAGCTTCGGAGCGGTGTTCACTTTCTTGGCCATTTTCATCCCTTCCTTGATCCCATCGGGATCCGTTGAAAGACCCCCCAAAACGGGATCCACGGCAAGAAAGGTAAGGTCGGAAGAGTTAATGGTATGTTAAAATTGTAGTAAATCCACGTACCAAAGACGGGCTGATGAATTATCTTTCCTGTCACTAAAGTGTAAAATATCGATTTTATTCAGATACAGAGTAGACAATCGTTGGCATACGCTTTTTCGGTATATGCTTATTCTTATTTAGCGTAAGCCACGGCGATCGACGGCATTAGCCCAGCCCGTCCCGGGTTAGGCTGACCACCAGTAGGTCGACGCTTGGATCGTCGAGCCTGATGACGTGTGCCATGCTGATGGCGTCCCTGGGGCGGATGTTGGCCATGTCGCGCCGCATGATGACGGACACGAAGGCCGGCCCGGCCTCCGTCAGAAGCATAGCCTTGCCTATCAGCACCGGTTCGGAGATCGGTGCCCATTGCACGGAGATCAGCGACGGCTCGCCGGTCTGGCGACGATTGATGCCGCTGAAATAGATCCAGTTCAGGCGCGAGATCGCCACCCCATAGTGGTTGCCGCGCGCCCGCGCCCATGTCGATCCCCGGCGTTCCGACCATCCGGTAACCCTTCTGAAGGTGACCAGCTCGGCTTCGCGACGCACGAAGGTTACCGATCGCATCAAGAGGTCGGGCCGGGAGGGAATCGAAAAATAGGTGAAATAGGTGCCTCCCGCGATCGATGGGCTGGGCGGACGGATCATCTGGTTGAACAAGCTCTCCGAAACCGGCGGCAGGCCCCGGACCCTGGGTTCGGGGACGTCGGGATCCTGGTACAACTCGGCCTCGTCGATCCGGAAGTAGTCGCAGATCAGCTTGGCGGTGGCCTTGTTGGGAACCGTCTGTCCTTGCAGATAGCGTTCGAACTGCGTGCGGTTGATGCCCAGCTCACGGCATACCGCGCTGACGGAAGCATGGTCCTTGCAGAGCCGTCTAAGGTTTGCAGCGAGATTCTCGCGAATTGACACGTCTTTGCTTCCGCAGGCGGATTTTTCATTTCGACTCGAAAGCCATATAGCGTCTTCGGTCGCCCCCGCCGAAACGCCCTTGTCACAACGCACAGAAAAACTGATTTGGTAACGTCAATCTAATGGGGCAGTTTCCAAAAAGAACGGAAACAATCCGTGAGCAGCTTCCGCCATAAGTCCAATTGACAACAGTTTTGTCAGATATTGCGAGATGGACGCGCAGTAGTGCGGCCCTCGAAAGCGCCTTGGCACAACAAATACCGCCCGCAGGAGCCAGGACGAGCCCCGTGCGGTGCATTCGGCGCGGAGAGTGGAGAACTGATTATTCCGCTGGTGGAGCTGAGGAGGATCGAACTCCTGACCTCGTCATTGCGAACGACGCGCTCTCCCAGCTGAGCTACAGCCCCGTCCAGCGGATGGGCGCATTTATCGGGCGTCGTGGTTTTCTGTCAAGGCGGCGTTTTGCCGAAATCCGCTGCCGTCGCG
>NZ_RZRQ01000255.1:0-8406 GCF_003997785.1 Mesorhizobium sp. M7D.F.Ca.US.004.01.2.1
GCATTCACGCCGAACCCTTCCGAGCCTGTCAGTTTCAGCGTGACCGCGCCCAACTGGCCGGCAGCGGCCGTCGTGTCACCGGCATCCGCCAGATCGATGCTCGCATCCAGCGCCGTGACACGGTGCGCCGCGATATCGCGGGTGGCGGAAGCTGCAACGGTAACCGTCCTGCCGTCGACATCCGCCTTGGAGGAAAACTGCATGCCGCCCGGTCCCGACTGCACGACGGTGGCGTCGGTTATCTTGAAGAGCTTGATCGCTGCGGTTTCGGGCAGCACGAATTCGACATTGCGAAGATCGATCTGGCGCAGCGAATCTTCCCGCACGGCATCGAGTGCCCGGTTGACGTTTCCGAACACCGCAGTGGACAGCTTCTCCGGATCGATGAGGCCGTCCTCATTGCGCAGCGCGGCGGTCCAGTCGCCGCCTGACGGCATCGCGGCGACGACAATGTGGGCATCGGAGATCCTGGCGCTGGTCAGCCGCACATCGCCCCACAGCAGCGGGACCAGGCGCACGCCAAAGCGCACGCGGCCGGCATCGGCCATCGGCTTGCCGTCTGATGTCTTCAGGCTGACGTCGCTGACCTGGAGCGCGACGAAACTCGAACTGTCGAGCGTGATGCGGGCAGGCCCGACCGCGACATTGACATCGACACCGGCCAGTTTCTCAAGAGCCGTTTCCGCCTCGGTACGAAGCCGGTCGGCCCCGATGCCGGAGGCACCAACCAGATAAACGAGCACGGCCGCCAGCAGCACAAGAGCGACCAAGCCGGCAAACAGCCGCGACAGCATGCGAAAGCCGCGCCCGATCGACGCCTGACCGAGCGGCGGCACGCGGCAGGCGGACGGAAAGGCCGCCAGGTCGGTGATCTCATCACGCCTGAACCGGATCTTCTCGTGCTGCGGTTGCTCCTGATCCACGCAATTTTCCGTTGTACGAACTCGATCGTGGACGAATCCCCGTTCGACACTATATCGGTGTGGCTTGGCGCGTAACCACAAACAAGGGCATCGATATGGCTGACCTCGACGTAGGCGATCTGGCGCCGCAATTCGATCTGCCCCGCGATGGTGGTGGGTCGCTCAGCCTCGCTGCCTCGTCCGGAAAACCCGTCGTCCTCTATTTCTATCCTCAGGACGACACGACGAGCTGCACGCAAGAGGCAATAAGTTTTTCGCAGTTGAAGCCGGAGTTCGAGAAGGCCGGTGCCGTCGTGATCGGCCTCTCACCTGACAACGCCAAAAAGCACGACAAGTTCAAGTCGAAATACAATCTCACCGTCGACCTCGCCGCCGACGAGGAGCGCAAGGTGATCGAAGCCTACCATCTGTGGGTCGAGAAATCGATGTACGGCCGCAAATACATGGGCGTCGAGCGCGCGACGTTCCTGATCGGCCGCGACGGGCGGATCGCCAGGATCTGGCGCAAGGTCCGGGTCAAGGGCCATGCCGAGGACGTGCTCGAGGCCGTTCGCGCCCTTTGAGGTTTTGCCGGCACGGCTGACTCCCTACAACCCTACGCCCGTCTGGCGGGCAATCGCCGCCAGCAAGCCGGCGCCGCAAGCCTTTGTTAACCCTAATAATGTGTAATCGAGCTGTCGTGGTGTCGTAACCGAAAGCTTGGTCCCGTGAACGCAACCGGTCAGTCAGCAGTCTTCGGCAGGCGCAAGGAGCCCCATACGGTCATCATCGCCCGGGGCAACGAGATCAGGCACTTCACGATCCGCCCCTGGCTCGTGGCCTTTATTGGCTCGGCGCTCGCTGCCATTGCCATCGGCTACCTCATGGCCACCTCCTATCTCGTACTGCGCGACGACCTGATCGGCGCCACCACGGCGCGGCAGGCGCGCATGCAGCAAGCCTATGAAGACCGCATTTCGGCGCTTCGCGCCCAGGTCGACCGTATCACCAGCCGCCAGTTGCTCGACCAGCAATTGATGGAAACCAAGGTCAGCGAACTGCTTGAACGCCAGAGCCAGCTGAGTCAGCGCCACGGCCGGCTTGGCCCGCTGCTTGAACGCGCCGAGAACGAAGTCGGCGCGGCGCCGGCCGAAGATCCGGCAGCGGTTGCGAAGCCGGACAAACGCGCCGAAGTGACCGGCAGCATCGCCCCACCTGCGCAGAGCTATGCGGTCGCCAGCCTGAGCGCCGACCTCGGCTCCGGCGACACCAGGCCGTTCTCGCTGTGGTCGACGCGCTCCGATCCGCTGCCCAACGATTCAGCCGCGGATCGTGCCGACAAGCTGTTCGTCTCGATCAACCAGTCGCTGAAATCCATCGAGAGCGACCAGCTCACCCGCATCAGCACGCTTGCCGACAACGCCTACAAGAGCGCCGACGCGATCACCCAGGCGCTTCAAGCAGCCGGGCTGCCCGTCGACAGCGACTTCGGCAAGGGCGATAGCGATGTCGGCGGACCGCTGATCCCACTCGACAGTTCGATGATGTTCGACAGCAAGGTCAAGGAGTTGGACGAAGCGCTTGACGCGCTCGACCACCTCAAGAAGGAAGCGCGCCAGCTGCCGCTCACCAATCCGGCGCCGGGCCACTCCGTCACCAGCCCGTTCGGCGTGCGCACCGACCCTATCCTCGGCACCGCAGCACTCCATTCCGGCATGGATTTCAGGGCGCCGATCGGTATGGCCGCAAAGGTCACGGCGCCCGGCATCGTCACCAAGGCAGGTTGGAACGGCGGCTATGGCCGCATGGTGGAAGTCGACCACGGCAATGGCTTTGCGACGCGCTACGGACATCTCAGCGAGATCGACGTGACCGTGGGCGAGAAACTGGACGCCGGCGCCGTCATCGGCAAGACCGGCAGCAGCGGCCGCTCGACCGGCCCGCATTTGCACTACGAGGTCCGCCACAATGGCGAAGCCATCGATCCCCTGCGCTTCCTGACTGTCGGCAAGAAGGTCGCCCAGTATCTGTAGGCGATTTCGGGATTCTGCTCGATGCGGCCGATGGCCGATCGTGGCCGTTGATGGACCATGAGCGGTTTCCACCGTCCGTTGGTCAGTTTTCCCGGTGCATCGACAGAAACGAGGTCGCTGCCGAAACCAGGGTGGCCGCGCCGACCTTCAAGGCGGCCTCATCGACGCGAAACCGGGCATGGTGAAGCGGAAACACCGATCCGACCGCCTCGTTGCGGATGCCGAGCCGGAAGTAGACCGACGGACACTTCTCGCTGTAGTAGCCAAAGTCGTCCGCGATCGTCCATCCAGGCGTGTTGAGAACATTGTCAACCCCGATGCAGGCCTTGGCACTGGCGACAATCAACTCCGTCATCTCGACGTCGTTGACGACGCCGGGTTCGCCCTTGTGGATGTCGAGCTGCACACTGGCGCCGTGGGCCGTTGCTATTGCCTCCAATATCGCACGAACATGCGCGGCCGAGCCGGTGACGAGAACATCAAATGTATCGCAGGCCAGAGTATAAGGGCCGGAACTCACGGCGATCTTGCCGGTCGGCGTGTACGGATCGACGTGGACGCAGATGGCGGCGTCGATGTCGTCGAGAAGCCCCTCCTCCACCACCCGCTTGCCGCCCGACGGTTCGTCTTCCTCCGCCGGCTGGAAGAACAGGCGGACGGTTCCGCCAAAGTCGTCCCTTGACTGGTGAAGATGGGCGGCGACCGCAAAGGCCATCGATGCGTGCGCATCATGGCCGCAGGCATGCATCACACCTGGGTTCATCGATGCGAATTCGACACCGGACTCCTCCTCGATCGGCAAGGCGTCGATGTCGGCGCGAATAGCCAGCTTTCGATTTGACGGCTTGCCGGTGCCGACAATGTCGACCGCGAGGCCAAAGCCCGCGACATCGCGAATGTCGGCAATTCCCTGATCCACCAGCATCTGCCTGAGATAACGCTGCGTGTTGGCTTCGCGGTTCGAAAGCTCCGGATTGCGGTGCAGATGGCGGCGGATCTCGATCATCCGGTCGAGAATTCCGGCATCGATATCGGTCGTGTCGGGATTCGCAGAACCGCTTGCCATGGCCGGACCCTCAGGATTTGACATGGATCTCTCGCGGGAACCTGGTCAGCGTCTCATGGCCGGTTTCGGTGACCAGGATGGTCTCGCTGATCTCGATGCCCCAGCCGTCCATCCACATGCCGAGGATGGAATGCACGACGTTGCCCGGTTCAAGCACAGTCTTGTCGCCCGGCCTGAGGCTGATCGTGTGCTCGCCCCAATCCGGCGGATAGGCGACGCCGATCGAATAGCCGATGCGCGACTCCTTCTTCAGTCCGTAGCGTTGAATGACCTTGCGCCAAGCGCCCTCGACCGCTTCGGCTGATGTTCCCGGCCTGACCGCATCGAGCACCGCATCCATGCCTTCGAGCACCGCTTTTGCCGTATCCCTGACATTTGTCGGTGTTTTGCCAAGCTGCAGGGTTCGCGCCAGCCCGGCGGCATAGCGGCGGCAGACGCCGGCAAGTTCGAGCGCAATCGTCTCGTTGTCCCCAAACCGCCTGTCGCTCCACATGATGTGCGGCGCGGACGCATTTTCGCCGCCGAGAATTGTCGGCGGCAGCGCGGTGATGTCACCCGCGAAGTCCGCACTACCGGCGATCTGCGCCGCCTGGATGGCGGCGATGGCATCGCACTCGCGAACACCCGGCGCGATCACTTCGAAGGCCCGCGTGACCGCTGCTTCGGCCAAGGTCGAGGCCTTGCGCAAATAGGCGATCTCGGGCGCCGATTTGACCGCTCGAATCCAATTCACCAGCAGATCAGCATCATGCCATTTTGCATTGGGCAGTCCGGCGACGAGCCGGGCATGCCCTTTCGGCGAGAAATAGTAGGCTTCGAGTTCGATGCCGATATGTCTGATACCCCAGCCCTTCGCGACGATCCAATTCGCGATCCAGTCCATGGGATGGCGATCGACGCGCTGAACGTGGTCTTCCGGGAAGCCAACCACGTTTTCCGGCTTCATCCAGGCTGTCAGAAGACCGCCGGCCGCATCCATGGCGCGCCCGATCCAGACCGGCTCGACCTCTTCGATTGGAACGAGCACCACCTGCGGCGTATAGAATGACCAGCCATCATAGCCGGTGATGTAATGCTGGTTGGCAACGTCGTTGACAACAAGGAGTTCGAGACCGCGCTTGGCCATCTCGGTACGGATCTTGCGCAGCCGCTGTTGGTACTCGTCGCGGGCAAACGGCAATTCGATCATCTTTGCTCCATGCTTTGTCGGATCAACGGTCGGGTTCGCCACCTTTGAAACGGTTTCGACAAGCCGGCAATCAGCCAGCGCGGCGCGTAGGCAGGTCCTGAGCAGGATGCGTCCTTTCACGGCCTTCCATGGATTCGGGTTTCGCCACCATTTATTTTTGAATTCCATTTGACTGAATAAATAAGCGGTGCCAAGTTACCCTCTCCAAGGGGCGCACGTCATGGCACTGCGGGGGACCAATCAGGAGTTCGGGCGGCCGTACAACCGGCGCATCGTGCTCGAGTCCATCCGCCTGCATGGACCGATCGCCCGCGGCGAGATTGCCCGGCGTGTCGGCCTCACCGTCCAGACCGTGTCGACCATCGTCCGCGAACTGGAAGACCAAGGCTACATCCTGTCGCTGCGCGAAGAGCCGAAGGGGCGCGGCCTGCCCCCGGCGACCCTGCGCATCAACCCCGAGGGCGGCTATGCCGTCGGCGTCCACATCACCCCGCTCGGCATCAGTGCCGCCTTGATCAATCTGAGCGGCGACGTAATCGAGAGCAACTATCGCGAAGCTCCGAACGCGGCGCCGGACCATGCCTTCGACCTGATCGGGGCGATGGTGATCGAATTGACCAGACTGCGGGCTGGCGGACGGGTGCTCGGGGTCGGCCTGGCCCTGCCCGGACCGTTCGGCGTCGAATCCATGAGTTTTGTCGGCCCGACCACCATGACCGGCTGGAAGGATGTGGCGCTGCGCGAGCGGCTGGCTGCCTCGACCGGATTGCCGGCCTTCTTTGAAACCGACATGGCGGCAGCGGCCATGGGCGAGCGCCTCTACGGCCTCGGCGCCCAGTTTTCCGAATACTACTATCTCTATTTCGGCGTCGGCCTTGGCGGTGTCATGGTTCATGACGGCGGCGCCTTGCGCGGCGCCTGGGGAAATGCCGGCGAGATCGGACACATTCCCGTCGTTCCCGGCGGCGAGGCTTGCCCGTGCGGCAACAGCGGCTGTCTCGAAAGATACCTCTCGCTCGAGGCGCTTCGGCGCTGGAACGGCAGCGAGGCCGATTGGGTGGCTGAAGTCGGCCCGATCTTCCACAATGCCGTCGCCATCATCGAGAACCTGTTCGACCCGGAGACGGTCATCCTCGGCGGGCTGGCATCCGCCGATCTGCTCGAACGGCTGGCTGGTTCGGCCGGCGGCTTGCACAACTCCGTTTCCGCACGGAAGGACCGCACGACGCCTCGAATTCTCGTCGCGCGCGGCGGGCAACATTCGGTGTTGCGCGGTGCTGCCGCCCTTGCGGTTTCGGGGGTGCTGTCACCCCGCTTCGGGCAGATGTTCGCTGCCGAACGCGAGCGCGAGCGCGACCTTCTCAAAGCCAGGGAGATTGCGGCATGAACGAACCCCTGCTGGTGCTCGACAACGTCACCAAGAACTATGGCGCGATCGAAGCGCTCAAGGGGATCAGCTTCTCGATCGGCAAGGGCGAGGTCGTGGCGCTGCTGGGCGACAATGGCGCCGGCAAATCGACGCTGGTCAAGATCATCGCAGGCGGACTGGAGCCGACCTCGGGCCGTATGCTGTTCGAGGGCAAGGAGTTTCTTGCCCGGTCGCCCGCCGAGGCCAAGGCGGCGGGCATCGAGACCGTCTACCAGGACCTGTCGCTGTGCACCAATGTCGACGTGGTCGCCAATTTCTTCATGGGCCGCGAGATCACCCGGAAGGTTCTCGGCATTCCCGTGCTCGACGAGCGCGCCATGGAAGCCGTCGTCGGAAAGGCGCTGGCCAGCGCCGGGACCCGCATTCCCTCGCTGCGCACCAATGTCGAGCATCTTTCGGGCGGCCAGCGGCAGGCCATCGAGCTGAACCGGTTCGTGCACTGGGGCGGCAAGCTGGTGCTGCTCGACGAACCGTTCGCAGCGCTTGGCGTCGAACAGACGCGGCGCGGCCTCGACATGATCCGCCAGGTGGCGAACCAGGGCATCGGCGTCGTCATCATCACCCATATCATGCAGCAGGCCTTCCAGGTCGCCGACCGGATCGTGGTGATCCGGCAAGGCGTCGTGGCCGGCGATGTCGCACGCAACAAAACAAGTCCCGATGCGGTGATCAACATGATCACCGGAGAGACGCTTGCCGGTGCCGGACCGGCGGGCTGAGGGACAAAAGAGGGGTCCGGCTTAAGAGGAGCGAACGACATGAAGCGAATACTTCTTGCTGTCTTCGGTATCCTGGCACTGGCCTTTGCCACGCTCACGCCGGCATTCGCCCAGTCCAAGGGTATCGTCTACTATATGGTGCCGACCCTGCTGGACGAGTTCCAGACCGGCTCGGTGAGCGCGCTGGAACTGTTCCTGAAGCAGACTGGCTACGAGATGAAGACGCTGAACGCCGACAACAAGACCGACGCCCAGCAGTCACAGATGAACGACGTCATCGCGCTGAAGCCGGCGGCGATCATCCTTGCCGCCGTCGATTTCAACGCACTGAAGCCGTCCATTGAAGCCGCCCGCGCGGCCGGCATTCCGGTGGTCGAGTTCGACCGCCAGATCACGTCGACGCCATCCGACTTCACCTCTGTCGCCGGAACGGTCGAGATCGGATACGTCGCCGCCGACCAGGCCGAGAAGCTGCTGAAAGCAAAGAACGGCTCGGTGAAGGGCAAGGTCCTGCAGGTGCTCGGCGACCCCGGCGACCCCTACACGCTCGACATCCAGAAGGGCTTTGAAGAGAAGATGAAGGCGTTTCCGGACGTCAAGATCATCTCGCTTCCGGCCATGCAGTGGGAAGCCAGCAATGCCGGCACCATCGTTGCCGACCAGATGCTGGCGAACCCCGACATCGATCTGATCTTCAGCCATGCCGCGCATCTTTCGGTCGCTGCTGTCGCCTCGCTCGAGGCCGCCGGCAAGAAGCCGGGCGACGTCATGCTGATGAGCTCGAACGGCGCTCCGGTCGGCCTCGACCTGATCCGCAAGGGCTGGCTCAACGTCGAAGTCGAGCAGCCGCTCTACGCGCAGGCCGCGGCTGTCGCCATGTTCATGGACAAGATCGCCAAGAAGGAAGAGATCAAGCCCGGCGAATACGACGTGCTCGGCCTGAAATCGACCGTCACCAAGGAAGCCTGGGGCCCGAACATCAAGATCCCGGGTGCCGCCATCACCAAGGAAAATGTCGACAACCCGGCCTTCTGGGGCAACCAGAAGCCGCCGACGGACACCGTCAAG
>NZ_RZRQ01000256.1:0-8378 GCF_003997785.1 Mesorhizobium sp. M7D.F.Ca.US.004.01.2.1
TGGACACCCGGCTGGAGGCGGACAGCGAGCAGTTGATGTGGCTTGGGCTGTGCGAATTGCGCGTGATGAACGACCGCCGCTGGCCATGGCTGCTCCTGGTGCCGCAGCGGCCGGGCGCGGAGGAAATCACGACATGACGCCGCTCGACCAGGCGATGCTGACCTTCGAGACCAATATGGTGGCACAGGGACTGAAAAAAGCGACCGGCTGCACCAAGATCAACACCGGCGCTCTCGGCAACATTGTGCGCCAGCTGCACATCCATGTCATTGCGCGTTCGGAAGGCGATCCCGGCTGGCCAGGCCCGGTATGGGGGCACGGCCTGCGTGAGCCCTATCAACGTTCCGACCTGCGGCGGTTTGCCGAAACGATCAAGGCGGCGCTATAAGCGTTCCCCGTGTCCATCCCGCAACGTACGCCAGAGTCTCCATGAGCTTCCGCCTGTTTGACGCGCCTTTGCGCGAGCCGAGCCAGTTCGTCGGCTTTGCCGGCAACACCATCGACCGGCAATCCGAAAACCGCGCCGACGATTCCGTCGACAAGGCGCTCGCCGACCCGGCGACGCGGCTGCTTCTGATGAATGGCGGCCGGCTCTATCTGAGGCTCGGGGATGGCGGCGGTCTCGACCCCTGGTTCAGCGCCGCCGAGAGCGAGCCCTTCAAGGTCTCCCTTGCGCAAGGCATCCTGCTCGGTTTTTCCGAACAGGGACCGGTGCTGGCCGTGCCCGCCGGCATCGACGCCGAGCAATTGCCGGAAACCATCAAGGCCATCGACTATCGCTCGGTCTACATGCAAGGGCTGATCGACGAGGCGGCTGCCGGCGCGATGGCGCAAGGGGCCGCCCTGCTTGCCTGGCATGCCAGCCATCGTTTCTGCAGCAAATGCGGTACCGAATCGCAGATGCGGGCCGGCGGCTACAAGCGGCATTGCCCGAATTGCGGCACCGAGCATTTTCCACGCACCGACCCGGTGGCGATCATGCTGACGGCGACGCGGGAGAAGTGCCTGCTCGGGCGCGGCCGGCATTTCGCGCCGGGCATGTACTCGGCCCTTGCCGGCTTCATCGAGCCGGGCGAGACGATCGAAGCGGCGGTGCGACGTGAGACGCTGGAGGAGGCCGGCATCAGGCTCGGCCGCGTCGTCTACCACGCCAGCCAGCCCTGGCCGTTTCCCTATTCGCTGATGATCGGCTGCTTCGGCGAGCCGCTCAATGACGATATACAGGCCGACCTCAACGAGTTGGAGGACTGCCGCTGGTTTGCCCGCGACGAGGTGCGTCTGATGCTGACCAGGGAGCATCCCGGTAATTTGATCACGCCACCGAAAGGCGCCATTGCGCATCACCTCATCCGCGCCTGGGTCGATTCAGAATGATGGCAGCGAACACCGAAAGACATTGCAGGAGCAGGACATGATCCGTCACACCGTCGTTTTCACGCTGAAGCATCCGGCGCATTCGCTGGAGGAAAAGAGGTTCCTGGTCGACGCCAAGAAAATCCTCACCGCGATCAGAGGCGTCACGCATTTCGAGCAATTGCGGCAGATCAGCCCCAAGAACGACTATCATTTCGGCTTCTCGATGGAGTTCGCCGACCAGGCTGCCTACAACAGGTACAACGACCATCCAGACCATGTCGCCTTCGTGCGCGACCGCTGGGTGCCGGAGGTCGAGGCGTTCATGGAGATCGACTATGTGCCGCTGGGGGCGGTGATTTAATCCGCCACTTTCCACTGCTCACGCGACGCGCTGGCCGGATAGACGCCCAGAATCCGCACCTCGCGCGAGAAGAAGCGAAGCTCGTCCAGCGCCAGCTTGACCAGCGGATCGTCGGGATGGCCCTCGATGTCGGCGTAGAACAGCGTCGCCGTGAACGCGCCGAGCTGGTAGCTCTCCAGCTTGGTCATGTTGATGCCGTTGGTGGCGAAGCCGCCCATGGCCTTGTAGAGCGCGGCCGGCACGTTGCGGACGCGGAAGATGAAGGTCGTCATCATCTTGACGTCAGGCGACGGGCGCTCCGCCCATTGCTTGTTCTTGGTCAGGACGACAAAGCGGGTGACGTTCGAATCGGTGTCCTCGACATTTTGCTCGATGATATCCAGCCCGTAGAGCGTCGCGGCCAGCGCCGGCGACAGCGCCGCCATGGTGCGGTCCTTGACCTCGGAGACCATCTTGGCGGCGCCAGCCGTATCGCCGGCGACGATCGCCTTCCAGCCGTTCTTGCGGATGTATTTGCGACACTGGCCAAGCGCGTGGATGTGGCTGTGCACCGTCTTGATCTCGTCGCGCTTGACGCCCGGCAGCACCATCAGCTGGAAATGGATCGGCAGGAAATATTCGCCGATGATGTGCAGCTTCGATTCCGGCAAGAGATGATGGATATCAGCGACGCGCCCGGCAATGGTGTTTTCGATCGGAATCATGGCGAGGTCGGCCTTGCCGGTCTCTACCGCGTTGAACGCATCCTCGAAGGTCGGACACGGCAACGGCTCCATCGATGGATAGACGTTGCGGGAGGCGGTGTCGGAATTGGCGCCCGGCTCGCCCTGGAAGGATATTCTGTTGGTCTTTTCAGGCATGGCCAATTCTCGATTCAGGGGGTCTCAGCTTCGAAGGGATTTTTCAGTTTGCAAGGATGGTTCTGGCGCGTTCGAGGTCGTCCGGCGTGTCGACGCCCAGCGGCATCGAACGCACGATCTCCGCATCGATGCGCATGCCGGCCTCCAGTGCCCGCAACTGCTCCAGTCGCTCGCGGCGTTCGAGCGGCGACGGCTTCAGCGCGACAAAACGTTCAAGCGCGGCGCGACGATAGGCATAGAGTCCGACATGATGATAAAGCGGCCCCTCGCCCCAAGGTGCTGTGGCACGGGTGAAATAGAGCGCCCTCAGCCTGGTGCCCGAAAGCGGCGAACCGACGATCTTGACGACGTTGGGATTGGTCTTTTCCTCATCGCGGACGATCTCGACACCGAGCGTGGCGATGTCCACCGCTCTATCCTGGAGTGGCCTCAGCGATGCAACGATGATCCCGGGATCGATGGTCGGCAGGTCGCCCTGGACATTGACGACCGTTTCGACCTTGCGGTCAGGATCGAGCGCGACCAGCGCTTCGTGGATGCGGTCGGAGCCGGATTCGTGGTCCATGCGCGTCATCACGGCCTCGAAACCGTGCGCGCGCACCGCTTCGGCCACGCTTTGCGTGTCGGTCGCCACCACCACCCGGCCAAGGTCGGCCTCGGCGGCGCGGCGGGCGACATGGACGATCATCGGGGCGCCGGCTATGTCAGCCAGCGGCTTGCCCGGCAGGCGGGTCGAGGCCATGCGGGCCGGGATCAGGATCAGCGTGGACATCTCAGGTGCAAGGCGTCTCAAAGAGGACAAGGAAAGTGGCAAAAGGTCTCACTGGAAGCGCCCTTATAGGTGTTGCAACGCCGCAGCAAAAGACCTAGTTTCCGCCCGATTTGACCGCCCTGGCAGGGTGGGTCACGATACCGACGGACGGAGTGGACGGTTCGGTCCGCCGGAAAAGGGAGCAAGGGGCGTATGGATTCCAACGAAGTCAACAAACTGCTCGCCGGATTGCTCGGAACCGTTTTCGTGGTCTTCTCGGTCGGCATTGTGTCCGATGCGCTGTTTGCCTCGCCGGCTCCGGAAAAGCCCGGTTTCGCCATCGAGGCCACCGAGCCCGCCGAAGGCGGCCCGGCCGCGCCTGCTGCCGCAGCCAAGCCGATCGCCGATCTGCTGGCGACCGCCAATGTCGAGCAGGGCGCTGCCGTCTTCAAGAAGTGCCAGGCCTGCCATTCCGGCGAAAAGGGCGGCCCCAACAAGGTCGGCCCCGATCTGTGGGATCTCGTCGACCGCCCCGTGGCCGAGCATGAAGGCTTTGCCTATTCGGCCGGCATGAAGGAATTTTCCAAGGGCGGCACCGAGAAGTGGACCTACGACAACATCAACCACTTCATCACCTCGCCGAAGAAATTCGTGAAGGGCACCGCCATGGGCTTCGCCGGCCTGCCCAAGGACGAGGACCGCGCCAACGTCATCGCCTATCTGCGCACGCTGTCGGACAATCCCAAGCCGCTGCCGGCGCCAGGCGCTGCCGCCGATGCACCCGCGCCCGCCAAGCCTGCCGATGCAGCTGCTCCGGCAAAGCCGGCTGAAGGTGCCGCTCCAGCCAAGCCGGCGACACCTGCCGCTCCAGCTGCCCCGGCCAAATAAACAAACTGTCAGCTCAACGACCTTGAAAAAGCCGGGTTCAGCCCGGCTTTTTTGTTAGGAAAAATGCATATGCGGCGACAAAGCCGCGCATGGCGGTTTTCACGAGCGCCAAATCATCTAGATTGCCCATAACGGGCATTGCGAAGAGGATAGTGCATGACGGTTGGCCGAACGCTTCTCAAGTCGTTGCTGGCGGCAGCCCTTCTGGCGGCGGGATTGCAGGCTACCCGCGCCGACGAATGGCGCACCACCTCATCGCTGATCGGCGAATCCAAATACGGCGACAATTTTCAGCACTACGACTACGTCAACCCGAACGCGCCCAAGGGCGGCACGGTGAACCGGGTGGTGATCGGCACCTACGACAACTTCAATCCTTATATCGTGCAGGGATCGCCGGCGGCCGGCCTCGTCGGGTTTGGCGGCGGCCTGCTCTATGACACGCTGCTGGAGCAGGCGACCGACGAAGGCAGCACCAGCCACCCACTGATCGCCGATGCCTACAAATATCCGGCTGACTATTCCTCCGCGACCTACCGGCTCGACCCGCGTGCGAAATGGCATGACGGCCAGCCGATCACTGTCGACGACGTGATCTGGTCGTTCCAGGTGCTGAAGGCCAACAGCCCGTTGTACAACCGCTATTTTGAGAACGTCACCGACGCGGTCGCGGTCTCCGATCGCGAGGTCGAGTTCCACTTTAATCAGAAAGGCAACAGGGAACTGCCGAAGATTCTCGGCGATCTCGTCATTCTGCCGAAGCATTGGTGGGAGGGCAACGACGCCAGCGGCAAGAAGCGCGATATCACCAAGACGACTCTGGAGCCGCCGCTGGGGTCAGCAGCCTACAAGATCGCTAGTTTCAAGCCGGGTTCCGAAATCATCTGGCAGCGTGTGCCGGACTATTGGGGCGCCAAACTGCCGGTGAAGATCGGCCGCGAGAATTTCGACAAGCAGCGTTTCAGCTATTTCCTTGACGACAACGCCGGTTGGCAGGCCTTCACCAAAGGGGGCTTCGAGGACTTCCGCGCCGAGGCACGCGCCCAGCGTTGGGCGGTCGAGTATACCTTTCCAGCGATCAAATCCGGAGATGTCATCAAAAAGGAATTCCCCACGACCTCACCGGAACCCATGCAGGCCTATTTGATAAATACGCGCCGCCCGCTGTTCCAGGATGCGCGCGTACGCCAGGCACTCACCTACGCGTATGATTTCGAGAGCATGAACCGAACCATTTTCTTCGGCGCCTATACGCGCACGGACAGCTATTTCGAAGGCGGCGATCTGGCCTCGACCGGCCTGCCACAGGGCAAGGAGTTGGAGATACTCCAGCCGTTTCGAGACAAGTTGCCGCCTGAACTGTTCACGCAGGAATTCAAGCTGCCGGTCTACGACACGCCACAATCGGGTCGCGAGAATTTGCGCAAGGCCTACGAGCTTTTCAAGCAAGCCGGCTGGATCAATCAGGCCGGAAAGCTGGTGAATGCGAAGACCGGCGAAGTGTTCAAGATCGAGTTCCTCGGCAATGATCCCGTTGACGAGCGGGTCGCCTCGCCTTTCATCGACAATTTGCGGCGCCTGGGCATCGATGCAACGCTTCGCATTGTCGATGACAGCCAATATACGAACCGTACCCGCGCTTTCGACTTCGACATGCTGGCGCTCGCAGGTTTTCAGCAATCCAACTCACCCGGCAACGAACAGCGCGACTTTTTCAGTTCCACGGCTGCGGACAGGGCCGGGTCACGCAATTTGGCCGGCATCAAGAACCCTGTCGTCGACGCGCTGATCGACCGCGTCATCTTTGCGACCGACCGCGACGACCTGGCGGCTGCGACCCATGCCCTCGATAGGGTATTGCTTTGGAATTTCTACATGGTGCCGCAATGGCACTTGGGGAAAGTTCGGGCCGCGTACTGGAACAAGTTCGGCATGCCTGAAAAACAACCAACCTATCTCGGCGTCGATTTGGACTCCTGGTGGATCGACCCGGACAGAGAAAAGGCGCTGGCGGCCAAATACAAGGGCAGCAATTGATGGCGGCCCTGCCCCGTCGCGACTTTCTCGCCCTCGGCACGGCCGCAGTCGCGGCAACGCTGTTGCCAGGCCGAGCCTTCGCCGACACGGCGACCGGCACCAAACTGCACGGCCTGTCCGCCTTCGGCGACCTCAAATACAAACCGGACTTCACGCATTTCGACTACGTCAATCCGGACGCCCCAAAGGGCGGCCAGATGAATTTCGCGCCGCCGAACTCGACCCTCAATCAGAGCTTCCTGACCTTCAACACATTGAACTCACTGGTGCTGAAGGGGGAGGCGCCGCCGCGCACCGAACTCTGTTTCGATTCGCTGATGACAAGCGCGCTCGATGAGCCGGATGCGGTCTATGGCCTGCTTGCCGAAACCGTTACCCTGTCGCCAGACCGCAACGGTTTCCGCTTCGCGCTGCGACCGCAAGCGCGTTTCCACGACGGCTCGCCGCTGACTGCGGAAGACGTTGTCTTCGCGCTGAAGCTTTATAAGGACAAGGGCCATCCGAACCTTTCCCAGGCGTTGCGGTACATGGCCGACGCGGTTGCGGTCGATCCCGCCACCTTCGATCTCACCCTCAACGGCAAACAGTCGGCGCAAAACATCCTTGCGATCGTGGGGATGCCGATCGTCTCCAAGGCCTTTTATACGGCCAATGATTTCGATTCCTCGACGATGACACCGCCGCTTGGTTCGGGACCCTACAAGATTGGACGCGTGGCGGCCGGACAGACTGTCGAATATGACCGTGTGCCCGACTATTGGGGCCGCGATCTCCCGGTGAACCGTGGCCTCTATAATTTCGACCGTATCCGCATCGACTTCTATCTTGATCGGCAGGCCGCCTTCGAGGCCTTCAAGAAAGGCGACACGCATTTTCGCGAGGAATTCACCTCACGGGTGTGGGCGACCGGATACGACTTTCCGGCGCTGAAGGATGGCAAGGTCGTCAAACGGGAGTTTCCCGGCGAGAAGACGCCAGACATGCAGGCTGTCGCGCTGAATCAGCGTCGTCCGCAGTTCCGCGATGAGCGGGTGCGGCAGGCGATAGCCAGATGCTTCGATTTCGAATGGATGAAGCGGGCCCTGTTTTACGGCTCTTACGAGCGCTCTCAATCGAACTTCGAACGGTCGGACTACAAGGCCGAAGGCCTGCCCTCGCCTGGCGAATTAGCCCTGCTGGAGCCGTTCCGGACCGAGTTGCCGCCAGAGGTCTTTGGAGAAGCGGTAACGCAGCCCCTCTCTGACGGTTCGGGCCATGACCGCAAGCTGCTGGGCGAGGCTTCAAGATTGCTTGCGCAAGCCGGCTGGAAGCGCGCGGGCAGTTTCGTCGTCAACGACAAGGGTGAGCAGCTGCGGGTCGAAATGCTGGCGGAGGATGACGGCATCGTTCGCATCTACACCCCATGGTCCGAGAATATGAAGGCGATCGGGATCGACGCATCGATCCGGCAAATCGATTCGGCACAGTATGAACAGCGGCAGAGCGATTACGACTTCGATCTTGCCTTGCTGCATTGGTCGATCGGGGCGACGCCGACCGACGACGGCCTGGAGATGCTCTATGATTCCCGGATGGCGAAAACGCCGGGGCAGCGCAACTATCCGGGCACCGAAAGCAAAGCCATCGACGCGCTGATCGTGGCAGCCGGCAAGGCGAAAAGCCGAATTGAACTCGTCACGGCGCTTAGAGCGCTCGACCGGGTCTTGCGCGCGCGGCTGGACTGGATTCCAACATACTATCTGGCGAATCACCGCGTCGCCTATTGGGACATGTTCGGCTTTGTCGAGCAGAAGCCCGATTTCGGCTTTCCGGTCGAGACGCTGTGGTGGTTCGATAAGGGCAAGGCGGCAAAAATTGGCAAAGGCTGAGATATCGGTCCAACGAAGGCAGAAAGCCTGATGGGCGCCTATATCCTGCGCCGCATCCTTTTGATGATCCCGACCCTGTTCGGCATCATGGCGATATCCTTCGCTGTCATCCAGTTCGCCCCCGGCGGCCCGGTCGAGCAGGTCATCGCCAGGCTGACCAACCAGGGCGGCAGCGACCGCCTCGGCGGCGGCGGTGGCGACGCGGGCGGCAGCGCCAATTTCGACGTCGCCGGCGACGTCAGCTCGAAATATCGCGG
>NZ_RZRQ01000257.1:0-8364 GCF_003997785.1 Mesorhizobium sp. M7D.F.Ca.US.004.01.2.1
ACGCAGGCCATCAAGAACGGCAAGAACCCCGGCAACGTCTCGACCGATGCCGGGCAGAGCTACCAGCTGCTTGCCGGCAACAAGGATACGCCGACGCATTACCTCATCCTGGTGCCGGGCGCCGATCCGGAGCGCCGCTGGGTGAAAGTCACCTGCGGCCATGTTTCGGGTAGCAGCGCCGCGACCGTGCCGGCCGCACCGGGCGGGCAAGGCAAGCCGGCGGCATCGGGAAAACCCGAATATGTCTTCGCGCTGAGCTGGCAGCCGGCCTTCTGCGAGACCAAGTCGAGCAAGACGGAATGCAAGGTGCAGAGTGCAGGTGATTTCGACGCTACGCATTTCACCTTGCACGGCCTGTGGCCGCAGCCGAACGGCAATTTCTATTGCCAGGCGACGGCGAGCGACAAGGCCAACGACAATCCGGCCCACTGGAAAGACCTGCCGCCGGTCAATCTGGACGCCAACACCCGCACAGAGCTCGATCAGGTGATGCCGGGGACAGCTTCCAAGCTCGAACGGCATGAATGGATCAAGCACGGCACCTGCTACGGCAAGAGCCAGCAGGACTATTTCTCCGACGCGCTCAACTTGATGCGCGCGGTGAACAGCTCGCCGGTGCGCGATCTCTTTGCCAAGAACATCGGCGGCAAGCTGACGGCGGACCAGATTCGCGGCGCCTTCGACACTGCCTTCGGGGCGGGAGCAGGGGACCGCGTGCGTGTTTCCTGCGTCATCGATCCGTCGAGCGGCAGGCGGCTGATCGGCGAACTGACGCTCGGCCTCGCCGGTCCGATCGGCTCCAACAGCTCGCTCAAGGACCTGCTGCTGGCTTCGGTGCCGACCAACAAGGCCGGTTGCCCGACAGGCACTGTCGACGCGATTGGGTTCCAGTAAGTACGGGGCGGCTTCCAGTAAGTACGGGCGGTTCCAGCAGGCGCTGGCAGGACGCAGACACCGGACTGTCGCCTTGCCGCGTCCCGATGCTATGCTGCCCGCGCATCATTTCGGCGGGGCTCGCAATGGATGGCATGACGAGCAGCGCGCTGGCGCGGCTGGCTTTCTGGGCCAGGGGCATGGTCTCGATAAACGATGCCCGCATGGAATGGCCGGGCTTTTCCTACACCGACGCCGAATGGGCGCGCATGCGAACGCTATCCGAACCGATCGGCGTCGGCACCTACCAGCTGTTCACGATCGTCAATGCGGTGATTTTCATCACTATCGCGGCGATCGGCATTTTCGGTGTCTTCCTGCCGCTGGCGACGCTGCTGTTTCCCATACCGGCGGAAACCAGCGCGCTGAAGTTTTCGCTGCTGCTGGCGACTTGTGCTTTCCTGATCATCGGGCTCGGCCTGCCGATCTCGATGCGCCTTTCGGCCATGCTGGTGGGCGGCAGGGCGGTGCGGGCGGCACTTGTTTCCGCGCCCGGCGACGAGGCGTTGGCGTCAAAAGTGTCGTGGCAGATCAACCGCATCATGCTGATTCTATGCGGCCTGCTGGTGCCGGGCATCCTGCTGTTCATTGCCTATGACATCGAAGCCGGGCCGATCATCACCGCGCTGAAATGGCTGGCGATCGCGCTGATGGCGGTTTCCACCGTGACAGGCTTTCGGCGGCAGAAGAAGTCCTAACGACAGACCTAGATCTGCGCGGACTTGGTCCACGCAACGGCTGCGTCGGCTTCGTGGCCGCCCGGCTCGCCGACGACGCGATCGCGCCCGGTCGACTTCGCCTTGTAGAGGCGCTGGTCGGCAAGCGCGAACAGGTCGGCAAGGCAGCGCGTCGTTTCGCTGACGCTGGAAACGCCGGCGCTGACGGTCAGCTCGAACCGGCTGGTGGCGGCCGAGGCCTTGACCGCGTAGCGGATGCTTTCGCCGAACAGCCTGGCGACCGAGTGCGGGCGCGAACTGAGGATGGCGAATTCCTCGCCGCCGATGCGGAACACCAGGTCTTCGGCGCTTGCCGCCTCGGTAAGCAGGATCGCAACCGCTTTCAGCACCTTGTCGCCTTCGGCATGGCCGAAACGGTCGTTGATCGACTTGAAATGGTCGACATCGATGATCAGCAGGCTGAGCGGCCTGGCGGTGCGCAGGCTGTCCTGGACGGCGGCTTCACCGTCGGCGTCGAAGCGCCCGCGATGCAGCAGGCCGGTCAGGCCGTCACGGCCGACATGTTCGACCAGCGCTTCATAGCGTTCGCGATAGGTGAGTGTTTCGAAAATGTCGGTCAGCCCGCGCGGCGCCGCGACCTGACGCTCCTCGAACCATTTGAGATAGGCCACGAGCATGGTGCTGAAGATCAGCGCCGCCGCCATCTTGGCAAACCAGCCGCCGAAAAAGACCGCGATCGGCGCGCCGGCGACGAAATGCAGCGCGGTGAAGAACCCGGCCTGGTCGAAGGTGAGCACGCAAGCGACCGAAATCAGGATGCGCGCGAACTGTGCCTTGCGCAGGTAACGCCCGAGCTTTTCATAGAGCAGGATGATCAGGATGGCGTCGACGAACAGCAGCGTCGTGCCCCAGACCATCAGCCAGCCCATCTCGTCGATGAAGCCGATGTCGGGGAGCCTGCCGTCGGGAAGTGCCGCGATGACGTGCAGGCGCAGCAGCAGCACCAGCCCGATCATCAGCGCATTGCCGAACAGCAGGCCGTAGATCGGCTGACGCACGGTGGCGGCATCCTCTTTCATATAGAGCAGCAACAGCATGACCAGCTTGCCGGAAAACAGCACAGCCGAGCCCGGCGAGACCATGCCGAACGGCAAGGCGACGTAAAAAACGCTGGCGAGATAGGTCTCGAGGAAGTGCATGACGCCGAGCGCGCAGACGAAGACGCCGAGGCCGATACGCTGTCTGAAGCGGAAAAGCGTCACCATGACGCTGAAGTAGACGACCGCTTCGGCAAGGAGCAGGAAACTGTTCAGCAATGCCGTCGATCCGATCTTTCTCCTGAAATCGCTGCAAATCAGCGATTCCACCCCGATCCTGTTTTGACCCGGAAGGGTTAACCGGAGCTTTCATCGCGTCCGATGAGCGTGGAAAACTTCAGCGGTTGGCGGACACTTCCGCGTGTGACCGGCCAGATGCGGCAAAAGCGATTGCCGTTCGCCGCCGCATCGCCTACATAGCGGCCAACCTCCACTCAATTCGACAATCCAGTCAGTTTTTTCAGGGAAAGCGCGCGTGGCACGCCAGTTCATCTATCACATGGCCGGCCTCAACAAGGCCTATGGCACCAAGAAGGTGCTCGAGAATGTCCATCTCTCCTTCTATCCCGACGCCAAGATCGGCATTCTCGGCCCCAACGGTTCGGGCAAGTCGACGATCCTCAAGATCATGGCCGGGCTCGACAAGGAGTGGAACGGCGAAGCCTGGCTCGCCGAAGGCGCCACCGTCGGCTACCTGGCGCAGGAGCCGGCGCTTGATCCGGACAAGACCGTGTTCGAAAACATCATGGAAGGCGTCGCCGCCAAGACCGCCATCATCGAGCGCTACAACGAATTGATGATGAATTATTCCGACGAGACGGCCGACGAGTCGGCCAAGCTCCAGGACGAGATGGACCGGCTCAACCTGTGGGATCTCGAGCAGCAGGTCGAGATGGCGATGGAAGCGCTGGGCTGCCCGCCCAAGGATTCGGAAGTCACCAAGCTTTCGGGCGGCGAGCGCCGCCGCGTCGCGCTCTGCCAGCTCTTGCTGCGCCAGCCCGACCTTTTGCTGCTCGACGAACCGACCAACCATCTCGACGCCGAGACCACGGCGTGGCTGGAAAAGCATCTGCGTGCCTATCCGGGCGCTGTGATGATCATCACCCACGATCGCTACTTCCTCGACAACGTCACCGGCTGGATCCTTGAACTCGACCGCGGCCGCGGCATTCCCTATGAGGGCAACTACACCAAATACCTCGAAGCCAAGGCCAAGCGGCTCAAGCAGGAAGGCCGCGAGGACGACGCCCGCCAGCGCGCCATCGGCCGCGAGCGCGAGTGGATCCAGTCGAGCCCCAAGGCCCGCCAGACCAAGTCCAAGGCGCGTATCCAGGCGTTCCAGGACCTTTTGGATGCAGCCGACAAGCGGCGTCCGAGCGACACGCAGATCGTCATTCCGCATGGCGAGCGGCTCGGCAATGTGGTGATCGAGGCGGAAGGCCTGTCGAAGGGCTTTGGCGACACGCTTTTGATCGACGGGCTGGAATTCAAGCTGCCGCCCGGCGGCATCGTCGGCGTCATCGGCCCGAACGGCGCCGGCAAGACGACGCTGTTCCGCATGATCACCGGTCAGGAAAAGCCGGATGCGGGCTCGGTCCGTGTCGGCGAAACGGTCAAGCTCGGCTATGTCGACCAGAGCCGCGACGCGCTCGATCCGTCAAAGACGGTGTGGGAAGAGATTTCCGGCGGCGCCGAAGTGGTCAAGCTCGGCAAGTTCGAAGCCAACACGCGCGCCTATTGCGCCTCGTTCAACTTCCGTGGCGGCGACCAGCAGCAGAAGGTCGGCAACCTCTCCGGCGGCCAGCGCAACCGCGTGCATCTGGCCAAGATGCTGAAGACCGGCGGCAATGTGCTGCTGCTCGACGAACCGACCAACGATCTCGATACGGAAACGCTTGCCGCACTTGAAGACGCGCTGGAAAACTTCGGCGGCTGCGCGGTCATCATCTCGCACGATCGCATGTTCCTCGATCGCCTGGCGACGCACATCCTCGCCTTCGAGGGCGACAGCCATGTCGAATGGTTCGAGGGCAATTTCGAGGATTACGAGCAGGACAAGATACGCCGCCTTGGGCCCGATGCCGTCAACCCGCACCGCATGACGTATAAGAGGCTGACGCGGTAAGGAGTTTTCCGGGCGGCGAATTCTCAAGAAGACATGAGGAGCTCACATGGCTGATTGGTCCGCCGCCCAATATCTGAAATTCGAGGACGAGCGCACGCGACCCGCGCGCGACTTGGTCGCGCAGGTCCCCGTCGACTTCCCGCGCCGGGTCGTCGATATCGGCTGCGGGCCGGGCAACTCGACCGAGCTGCTTGTCGAGCGCTGGCCGGATGCTGAGGTGAGCGGCTTCGACACCTCACCCGACATGATCGAGAAGGCGAGGGCGCGCCTGCCAGAGGTCACCTTTGATCTCGCCGATGCTTCCAAATGGCAGCCGGCGGAGCCGGTCGACGTGATTTTTGCCAATGCGGTGTTCCAGTGGCTGCCCGAGCATCCCAAGGTGTTCCAGCGGCTGATGGGTTTTCTCGCGCCAGGCGGCGCGCTGGCCATCCAGATGCCCGACAATATGGGCGAAGATTCGCACCGCCTGATGCGGGAAACCGCCGCCGAAATGCCATTTGCCAAAAAGCTCAAGGGGGCCGCGCGCGGGCCGCTGCAGCCGGTGTCGTTCTACTATGACCTGTTGTCGCCGCTCAGCGATCGGCTGGATATCTGGCACACCATCTACAACCACCCGCTTGCCGACGCGCAGGCGATCGTTGAATGGGTGAAGTCGACGGGCCTGAAGCCTTTTGTCGACCCGCTCGATGCGAACGAGAAGACACTGTTCCTCGACAGCTACACGGCCAAGATCGCCAAGGCCTATCCGAAGACGGCTGATGGCAAGGTGCTTTTGCGCTTTCCGCGCATCTTCATCGTCGCCAAGCGGGCTTGATTATCCACGTTGCGCGGCGCCCGTTGCGGCCGCTTGACCGGATTTCGCCGCCATGCGCATTTCACCGCGTTGGGTCACGATGGCCCATGGTAGGGGGGTGGATGATGACATTGAAAAAGATGCTTTTCGGCGGCAGCGTGTGCGCGGCGGCACTTCTGGCGTTCTCGATCTCGGCGGAAGCCAAGCGAGCACGCTGCTTCACCAGCGATGACGGTTATTTCTCATGCAGCTACAGGGCGATCGATGATGCGGGCAGCTTCCGCATCTCGGCGCCGGGCTATCCGACCTATGTCCTGGAAATCGACGGGCCGGGTTTTGCCTATGGCTATGTCAATCTCGGCCGCCGCAATGTGCCGCTGCCGGGGCAGTTTGTGCGCAGCCGCGACGACGGCGCCTGCTGGAACAACCCGCAGACCAACACCAAGCTCTGCGCCTGGTGAAGTCAGGCTTAAGTCGGCCCAAACCTTTGGTTTAAGCCGGCGTAAACCGCCGCGGTGAGAAAAGTGTTGCGCCGGAGCGTTCCGGCGCCCACATGAAGCCCGCAACGCCTGCGGATGGACGGACTGGATATATGCATCGCGTCATCATCAGTGGCATCGGCGTTGAAATCCCTGAAGCCAAGATCACCAACGAAGAACTGGTCGCCAGCTTCAATGCCTGGGTCGACACGGAGAATGCGCGCCGCCTGGGCACCGACGAGCCGCCGCTGTCGAAATCGGACAGCGACTTCATCGTCCACGCCTCGGGCGTGCGCACCCGCCATGTCATCGAGCGCGAGGGCATCCTCGATCCGACCCGCATGGCGCCGCGCATTCCGGCACGGCCTGACGATGCGCTGTCGCTCGAAGCCGAGTTCGGCATCGCCTCGGCCCAAAAGGCTCTCGACCATGCCGGGCTGAAGCCGTCCGATATCGACCTGGTGATCTGCTCGGCCTCGCATCACCAGCGACCCTATCCGGCGATCGCCATCGAAATGCAGGAGGCGTTGGGGACAAAGGGCGCCGGCTTCGACATGGGGCTCGGCTGTTCGTCGGCGGCTGCCGCCTTGCACATCGCCGTCAACCTCGTGCGGTCGGGCGCACACAAGCGCATTCTGGTGACGACGCCCGAGATCATCACCGGTCATCTCAATTTCCGCGACCGGCAGACGCATTTCATCTTCGGCGACGCTTCGGTGTCGATGGTGGTCGAAGGTCTGGCCAAGGGCGATAAGCGGCCGGGGCGTTTCGAGGTGCTCGACACGCGCGTCTGGACGCAGATGTCGAACAACATCCGCACCAATCTGGGCTATCACACCCGCACCGCCCAGGACGATCCCTACATGATCAATCTGGAAGGCAACCTGATCAAGCAGGTCGGCAACAAGGTGTTCAAGGAAGTCACCGTCGCCGGGCAAAAATTCATCGTCGAATTCCTCGCCGAGCACGGGCTGACGCCGCAGGCGATCAGGCGCTTCTGGCTGCATCAGGCCAATGCGCGCATGAATGCGATGATCCTGAAACTGTCGTTCGGCCACGAGGTGGATCACGACCGCGCGCCGATGGTGCTGGAGCGGCTGGGCAACACGGCGGGCGCCGGCGCCATCGTCGCGCTGTCGGAAAACCACGCCGACATGAAGCCCGGCGATTTCGGCCTGATCTGCGCCTTTGGCGCGGGGTATTCGATAGGCGGCGCGCTACTGCGGATGCTTTGAGCTTGCCGTGTCAGGCTGGCGCGAACGGCACCAGCATCGGCACGCGCCTGGCATAGTCGTCATAGGCGCTGCCCAGTTCGCCTCGCAGGAAGCTTTCTTCCAGTCTTGCCTTGGTCACGATGCCGATGATGAGCAGGGCGGTTCCGGCTATGCCCCAGACGGTGCCCTTGGCCGCCATGGTGGCGAGGACCGCCAGCAGCAATCCGGTGTAGATCGGATGCCGGACAAGGCCGTACGGGCCGGTGTTGACGATCCGGTGCCCGGCCTTGGCGGTGATCGTGCCCGACCACAGCCTGCCGAGATGCAGGCGCGCCCACCAGGCAAAGGCGATGCCGATGGCGATCAGGGCGACACAGATCCAGGCTTCGGGGAGATCAGGCATCCATAACCTGAGCCGGCCTTCATAGCCGTGCGCCGGAATGAACAGCAGCACCGCGCCGGCCAGCCAGAGACCCCGATAGCGGGCCTCCGCCCTCAATCCGGCGCGCTTCTGGGCAGGGTCGGACCACAAAGCGGCGACGGCCCAGGTTCCTGCCCAGATCAACCAAAGCAATGTGATTGCCGTCACGGGTCGCATGATCAGCCTCCGCGAACTGTCCTGATATCACCATGAAACCGGCACAGCGCGGCGGCAATGCGGCGCGACGCCGGACGGGCTTCATTCCTGGTAAGAAGATCGTGATCCGCGGGTCTATCCCCTGGAACAACTGAACATCCATTGCACGCCGAAAGCGTCGACCAGCATGCCGAAGCTGGTTCCCCAAATTTGCCGCGCCAGAGGCACGGTGATCCGGCCGCCTGTGCTCATGCGGCCGAAAAGCTCCTGCATGGCGGCCAGGTCGTCGAACTCCAGGCAAAGGGCGGAACCCTTCATCGGCTCGGCGTCGTCATTGTCGGAGGCATGAAACAGGACGCCGGGGCCTTCGAACCGGGCATGCAGGACTTTTCCGCGCATGGCTTCGGTCCGCACCGGCATGTCGTTGTCTCCCCAGCGCAGCAGGACCGTTGCTCGGCCGAGGCCACAC
>NZ_RZRQ01000258.1:0-8323 GCF_003997785.1 Mesorhizobium sp. M7D.F.Ca.US.004.01.2.1
TTGCTGCGCCGCGCGACCTTCAGGCCCATGCCGGAAATCTGCGTCGCCAGCGCCTCGGCGCGGTCAGGGTGGCGTGGAACGACGATCGTCAAAAGACCGTGGTGACGCTTGTGCAGTGTCGCGTGGACCTCGGCAGCGACCACCTCCTCGCCATCATGGGTCGAGATCGCCGCCCAGGTCGGGCGCGGGCCGATCTGCCGCCGCAGCGTCGCCAGCACCCGTTCATCGACCGGAGGCGGCGACGTGTCGACCTTGAGGTTGCCCGACACGGTGACCGGCCGCGCGCCGAGCGCCAGAAACCGCTCGCCATCGACATCCGACTGCGCCACCACATGAGCCAGGTTCTCGAACAACGCCTCGGCGATGTTGGCCCGTTTCTTCCACGACTTGAACGAGCGGTCGGACAGCCTGCCATTGACCAGCACCTGCGGCACGCGACGCGCGCCAAGCTCGAGGATGGTCATCGGCCAGATCTCGGATTCGGCGATGATCGCCAGATCCGGCTGCCAGTGATCGAGGAACCGGCTGACCGCCGGCTTGAGGTCGAGCGGCACATATTGGTGGATGATGCGATCGCCGAGCCGCTCGTCGGCAACCTGCGCCGAGGTGACCGTGCCGGTCGTCAGCACGATGTTGACACCATAGTCGAGAATGCTTTCGACCAGCGGCACGACGGCTATTGTCTCACCGACGCTCGCTGCGTGAATCCAGATCACCGGCCCTTCGGGGCGCGCGCGGCCGGCGACGCCATAGCGCTCGCGGCGGCGGTAGCGGTCTTCCTTGCCGCGCGAGGTGCGCCAGGCAACATAGGGTCCGACCAGCGGATAAGCGGCCGCACCCGCGAAACGGTATGCCGACAGCATGGCTCGCGCCCAGCGACCGCTCATCGCGGAGCATCCACGAGACGGTAGGCCTCGGCGGTCGCGGCATTGAGCGCGACGGTCACTTCCTGACGCTTGCGCTCCATTTCGGCTTCATCGGCGCCGGCCGCCACGAAGATCGGCGTGCCGATAACGATCGACGAGCGGCCGAACGGCAGGTTGATGGTGGTCTTGTCCCAGCTCTTCTCCAGCACCTTGCGGCGGCTGGTGGTGATGGCGACAGGCAGCAGTGGCCGACCGGAGAGCCGTGCCAGGAGAACGATACCAAGCCCTGCGTCTCGCGGCGTACCGTGCGGAATGTCTGCTATCATGGCGACGTTCTTGCCGGCACCGAGCGACTTTTTCAGGGCGATAAGTGCTTTTGCCCCGCCCTTGTCGAGGTGCCTGGCATTTTCTCGCCCACCCGAGCCGCGCACCGCTTCGATGCCGAATTTCTCCAGCATCAGCGCGTTGAGCTCGGCATCGGCGCTGCGTGACACCATGGCGACGAGCGGCTTGCGCTTGGGGTAGTAGGCTGGCGTCAGCAGATGCTGGCCGTGCCACAGGGCGATGATGCCAGGCTCGAACTCGGTATAGGCCCCGCCCGAAAACCGCGCCGATCCTTCGACGAGGCGATTGGTGAGGCGCACGAACCGGACGAACTGGGCGAACAGGCTGGCGATGGCGTTCTTGACGAATCGCGACTGCGCCAGCGGTTGGCGAATCTTGCGCCAGAAGGCCTTGGTCGTGCGGCTGCGTCCCCTGCCCGTGGGCGCGGCCTCGTTCGCTGGCCCTTTCGCCAGATCATGCTCCATCGAAGTCAACCGGCAGCCTTGTTGTCGGGGTCGAGCAGGCGATGCAGATGAACGACGAAATAACGCATGTGGGCGTTGTCCACGCTGGCTTGCGCCTTGGCTTTCCAGGCCGTGTGCGCGGATTGATAGTCCGGATAGATGCCGACGATGTCGAGCCCGTCGAGATCGCGGAAATCGGTGCCGCCAAGCTTCTTCAGTTCGCCACCGAACACCAGATGCAAAAGCTGTTTCTTTCCGTCTTCCGCGGCCATGTCGGTCCTTCACATATCGTGAGTTTGTGACAGGTCTAGACCAAAGCCGCCGACTTTGGAACCTTTAGAGCGAGATGAATTCACCTCGCTTAGGAAAACGCTTTCACGCATCCAGCCCGGCGATGACGCCGGCGAGCACGGCCAGCAATTCACCGCTGCCGGCGGCAAGCGCGCCGTGGCGGGTCACCTCGCCGGCATAGAGCGGAGCGCGGCCACGCTGGTCGAGCAACTGGCCGCCGGCCTCGCGCAGGATGAGATCGGCCGCCGCAATGTCCCAGTCATGCGCGTTCGGTTTGACGAAAGTGCCATCCAGCGCGCCATTGGCAATCATGGCCAACCGATAGGCGAGCGAGGGGCTGTAGGGCGCCCGCTTCAGCCGCGCCCGCCATTCGGCCGGCATCAGGTCGGTCAACTGCTTCAGCCCGGAAATCTCAGCCGTATCCGCCAGCTCGCGCACTGCAATGCGCTTGCCGTTGCGGAAGGCGCCCTGGCCGGGCAGCGCCCAATAGGTCTCCTCCATCGCCGGGCATTCCAGCACGCCGGCCAGGGTGCGGCCTCGCTCGACAACGGCAACGCTGACGCACCAGGTGCGCTGGCCTTCCAGGAAACCGCGCGTGCCGTCGATCGGGTCGACGACGAAGGTGCGGCGTGCCGAAAGCCGAACCGGATCGTCGACTGTTTCTTCCGAAAGCCAGCCATAGTCCGGTCGCGCTGCCAGCAGCGTTTCGCGCAGATAGGCGTCGGCGGCATGGTCCGCCTCGCTGACCGGCGATGTGCCACCCTTCATCCAGACTTGCGGCTTGCTGCCGAAATAGCGCATGGCGATGACCCCCGCCTCGCGGGCGGCATCGCGCAGCAGCGGCAAGTCTTCAGTGGCCCCGGCAGTGGTCAGGTCATGCTCCGGCAAGGGTCATGCCTTCGATCAGGAGCGTCGGTGCCGCGGTGCCGAAATTGCGGTCGAGATCGCTCGCAGGCACCATGTTGAGGAACATGGTCTTCAGGTTCGAGGCGATTGTGACCTCGGCGACCGGATAGGCCAGTTCGCCATTCTCGATCCAGAAGCCGGACGCGCCACGGCTGTATTCGCCGGTGACCATGTCGACACCCTGGCCGAACACCTCGGTGACGTAAAAGCCGGTCTTGAGCGATTTGATCAGCTCTTCCGGCGACCGCTCGCCAGGCTCTATGGCGAGATTGGTGGAGGATGGCGTCACGGAAGAGCCACCGCGCGCGCCGCGCCCATTGGTGGTCAGACCAAGCTCGCGCGCGGCCGATGTCGACAGGAACCAGTGGTTGAGCACGCCCTTCTCGACCATGAACAGCTTTTCGCCCTCAACGCCTTCGCCGTCGAACGGACGCGAGGCCTGGCCACGCCGCCGGAGCGGCTCGTCGGTGACGGTGATGGCGGACGCGGCCACCTGCTTGCCCATCATGTTGCGCAGGAACGACGTCTTGCGCGCCACCGAGGCGCCGTTGATGGCGCCGGCAAGATGGCCGGCGATGCCGCGCGCGACGCGCGGGTCGAACACCACGTCGATCGGCCCGGTCGCCGCCTTGCGCGCGCCAATGCGCCGCACGGCGCGCTCGCCGGCCTTGCGGCCGATGTCTTCGGGCGCGTCGAGGTCGGCAAAATGCTGGCGCGAGGAGAATTCATAGTCGCGCTCCATGCCGGTGCCCTCGCCGGCAATGACGCTGGCCGAGCGCGAGAAACGCGAGCCGATATAGTGGCCGAGGAAGCCGTGCGAGGTGGCCAGCACCAGGCCACCCAGCCCCGCACCGGCGCTGGCGCCGGCCGAATTGGTCACGCCCTTGACGGCAAGGGCGGCCGCTTCCGCCGCAAGTGCCGCCTCCTTCAACTGGTCGGCCGACACTTCGGTGGCATCGAACAGGTCGAGATCGCGCGTCTGTTTGGCGAGCAATGCCGAGTCGGCCAGCCCCTGATAGGGATCCTGGGGCGACACTTTCGCCATCGCCACGGCGCGTTCGGCCAGCACCTTCGGATCCGAGGCCGCCGTCGCCGAGACACTCGCCACCCGACCGCCGACGAAAACGCGCAACGCGACATCCTCGCTCTCGGACGATTCGGTGCCCTCGACCTTGCCGAGACGCACCGACACCCCGGTCGAGCGGCCGCGCACGGCCACCGCGTCGGCGGCATCGGCACCGGCCTTCTTGGCAGCCTCGACCAGAGCCGCGACGCGGTCGGTCAATTTTGCTGCGTCTGATATATCGGTCATGCCTGAAATCCTGCTGGTGCGGCCGGCGTCTGGCCGTTGTCCACCCATCTATTGTTCCGGTCCGGCTTGTGCAATGGCATAGGCTTCAATCAAAATGCGGGGCGACGGTTCAAATCGCGAACCCTGTGACGCAAAATCGGTCCCCAGCCTGCTCGGAGCATTTTCGATGACACCCTTCCATCTTGCCTTTCCGGTCCGTGATCTCGATGAAACCCGCGTTTTCTATGGCGAGGTGCTGGGCTGCGCGATCGGGCGTTCGTCAACCACCTGGGTAGACTTCGACCTGTTCGGCCACCAGATGTCGGCGCATCTGCGGCCGCAGGCCGCACAGGCTCCCAGTGACGGCAAGGTCGACGGCATCACCGTGCCGATCCCGCATTTCGGCGCCGTGCTGCTGATGGACGACTGGCAGCGCCTGGCGACGCGGCTGGAGGCGCGCGACGACATCGATTGGCTGGAACGGCCGATGGTCCGCTTCAAGGGCGAGCCCGGCGAACAGGCGACGCTGTTCATCCGCGACCCCTCGGGCAATGCCTTGGAATTCAAGGGCTTTCGCTCGCTGGAGCAGGTTTTCGCGCACTAAACCAGGACGCAGGCACCGATTGATCAGCGACCGAAACGATCCACTGCAAACGGTGCGAGGCGCGCTGGATCGCCGCGTCCGCCGATCAGGTCGGCGACCAGCCGTGCCGTGATCGGGGCGAGCGTCAGGCCAAGATGGCCATGACCGAAAGCATGGATCACCCGGGAACTGCCATGCGAAGGGCCGATGACCGGTCTCGAATCCGGCAGGGACGGCCGGAAGCCGAGCCATTCCGATGAAGGCGGGCCGAGCTTGGGGAAGAATTGCCTGACGCCACGATCGAGCAGCGCCAGCCGGCGCGGGTTTGGTGGCGCGGCGAGCCCGCCGAGCTCTACGGTTCCGGCGACCCGCAAGCGGCCGGTCATCGGCGTCAGGTAGAAACCGAGATCGACTGGGCAGACAGGCCGGGTCAGCAGCGGCGCATCGGTCCGGAATTCCAGGTGATAGCCGCGCTCGGTCTCGAGAGGAATCCTGTCGCCGGCTTGCGCAGCCAGCGCGCGCGACCGCGCACCGGCGGCGATCACCACCGTACCCGCCTTGATGCGAAAACCGGGGCCGCTGAGCCGGACACCGCCTGCCTCGACCTGCAACCCGGCAATCTCAGCTTGCCTCACTGACACACCACGGGCGGTGGCCGCGCCCAGCAATCTCTGCATCACCGCCTTCGGGTCGGTGACATTCATCGAATCCGGGAAGTACAACCCACGCGCCCCGCTCGCCGGCAGGCCGGGCTCGAGTGCTGCCACCTCGTCGGACGTCAGAATCTCCTGGTGAATGCCGAAGCCGGCGCGCATGGCCCGGCCGCCGGCCCCGGCGGCAAAATCGCTTTCGCGGCGATAGAGGTAGAGGCAGCCATTGCGTCGCAGCAGATCCTCCAGGCCGGCCTGGCCGGCCATTTCCTCCCAGGCCGGCAAGGCGCCGGCCAGCAGTCCGGCAATCGCTGCCGGCCAGCGCAGCGAAAACGGGCTGTCGGGATTAAGCAGCAGGTTTGGCAAAGCGCGCAGCACGGCAGGCGTGCCGACCGGCATGCAAGCGTATTCGGCGATCGTTCCGGCATTGCCTGATGAGGCGCCGGAGCCCGGCTCATTGGGGTCGATGAGCAACACTTCGCGGCCCTCCTCGGCAAGGCGAAGCGCCGTCGCCAGCCCGACCACGCCCGCGCCGACAATGGCGATTTCAACGGTTTCCTGTGCTGCCACTGCTGGATCTTCCCGATTGACCTTGAAATCCCGTACCGATCATGTGGTCTCTTGGTTCGGGGTCAGGGTCCAGCCTTCGTCCCTGAAATCGAATGGGCCAGATCTTCCCGCGCGTCAGGCGACCGGCGTCCAGATGACATCCTCGATTTTCTGCGCGCCGGTCGCCAGCATCACCAGCCGGTCGAAGCCGAGCGCGATGCCGCTGGCCGGCGGCATGATGGCGAGGGCGGCGAGAAAATCCTCGTCCAGCGGATAGCGTTCGCCATAGATGCGCTGTTTCTCGTCCATCTCGATGACGAAGCGCCGGCGCTGCTCCTTGGCGTCGGTCAATTCGCCAAAGCCGTTGGCGAGCTCGACACCGCAGCAATAGAGCTCGAAGCGCTCGGCGACGCGCGGGTCGCGCGGGTTCGGCCGCGCCAGTGCCGCCTCGGCCACGGGATATTCGCACAGGATGGTCGCCCGCCTTTGCCCGAGGAAGGGCTCGACCTTTTCCACCATGACCCGGCTGAACAGGTCGGCCCAACTGTCGTCGGGCGCGGTGCGCAAGCCGGCTTGGTCCAAAGCGGCGTACAGCGCGTCGCGGTCGGTGCCGCCGTCGGCGGCGACCGTGGCCAGCAGGTCGATGCCGGCATGGCGGGTGAAGGCATCGGCCACCGTCAGCCGTTCCGGCTCGGCAAACGGATCGCAGTCGCGGCCCCGGAAGGAGAAAAGATTCGCCCCTGCCCTCGTCGCGGCCAGCGCCAGAAAGGCGGCGCAATCCAGCATCAGGCTCTCATAGGCCTCGCCCACCCGGTACCATTCGAGCATAGTGAATTCGGGATGGTGCAAGGGGCCCCGCTCACGATTGCGGTAGACCGGGCCAAAGCTGAAAATCCTGACTTCACCGGCGGCGAGCAGCTTCTTGCAGGCGAATTCCGGCGAGGTGTGGAGATAAAGTGGCGACCGCGCGCCGTCAGGCCCGACCGCTTGCGTGGCGAAAGCCGCAAGATGCGCCTCGTTGCCGGGCGAGATCTGCAAAGCCGCCGTTTCCACCTCGACGAAATCATGGGCGGCGAACCAGTCGCGCAGGCTGGCGGCGATGGCATTGCGCAGCATCAGCCGCGGGCGGCGGTCGGCATGGACATGCGGCGTCCACCAGGGCGAAGCTTCGGTCATGGGGCTCAGATCATGGTGGAATGGGGCTGGCGGCGGCGGCCAAGATGCGGTAGGCCCCCATCCAGCGCCGCACAAGCCGGCAAATGCCAGTCAACTCTTCTTGCAGGATTTAAAACCGTGGTGAAAGTCATCGCCAGTTCGCTCCGCAAAGGCAACGTCGTCGACAAGGACGGCAAGCTTTATGTGATCCTCTTTGCCGAAAACATCCATCCAGGCAAGGGCACCCCAGTGACGCAGCTCGACATGCGCCGCATCGGCGACGGGGTGAAGGTTTCGGAGCGCTACCGCACCACCGAGCAGGTGGAGCGCGCCTATGTGGAAGAGCGCGAACACACGTTCCTGTATCGCGACGGCGAAGGCTTTCATTTCATGAACCCGGAAAGCTATGACCAGGTCGCGGTGTCGGAAGCCGTGGTCGGCGACATGGCGCCTTACCTCCTGGAAGGCATGGCCGTGCAGGTGTCACAGTTCAACGGCATTGCCATTTCCCTGGTGCTGCCGCAGCGCGCCACCTTCGAAGTGGTGGAAACCGAGCCGACGACCAAGGGCCAGACGGCGTCGTCCTCCTACAAACCGGCCGTGCTGTCCAACGGCGTGCGCACCCTGGTGCCGCCGCACATCGCGCCAGGCACCCGCGTGGTGGTGATGACGGCGGATGGGGCTTATGTGGAGCGCGCGAAGGACTGAGGGGGGCGGCGTCTTTTGCCTTCAGGGGTGAGCGGGCGAAGGCGGTTGCGGTCGTTAGCCTTTCGCTCCGGCACGGAAAGCTCCTGCCCGAAGCTACCGCTCGAAACGAGCATTCAATGCCGCATCGGGAGCCCCCGATCCGGACTGCATTCAGGATGGCCAAAGCGGCTTCACCCGCTCAATGCGATATCTTTTCTCGAATTCACGGAGCACCATTTCGAGCGTTGCCTCAAAAGCACCCTGATCGAACATCATCGATTTCTTCGCCTCGTGAAAGTAGCGCCAGTCGGTGAAGGCATCTTGGTGCTGATGCAGAATGTGACGAATGCTGTAGCCGATGTAGAAACCATTGGGATGATACGGGACCACTGACCTTTTGAACTCAGCGTCGAGTTTCTCTTGGCTTTCGGGCTTTAGGCGATCAAACAGCTTCATCAGGTTGTGCGATTTGACAACTCTTGGATCGTCGTGGTCGAAGACGAACCACGCTTTGAGTGCCAGCTCCATCGAAAGCGCCAAAAGCATCGGTTCAACAC
>NZ_RZRQ01000259.1:0-8298 GCF_003997785.1 Mesorhizobium sp. M7D.F.Ca.US.004.01.2.1
CGTGCGCCTGGTGCAACTTGGCTTCAACCAGCTAAGGGATGCGCTGTTTGCGCGCGTTGGCCAGTACGCGGTGCGCCAGCTCGCGTTCCGCACCTTCGTCCACATGCACCAACTGTCGCTGCGCTTTCACTTGGAACGCCGCACCGGCGGCCTGTCTCGCATTATCGAGCGCGGCACCAAGGGCATCGAGACGATCGTGCGCTTCATCATGCTCAACACGGCGCCGACCATCCTCGAATTCGCGCTGACCACCGGCATCTTCGCCTACACCTATGGCTGGAAATATGTGGCCGTCGTCGCGGTCACCGTCTGGGTCTATGTCTGGTTCACGGTCCGCGCCAGCGACTGGCGCATCTCGATCCGCCGCGACATGAACGACAGCGATACCGACGCCAACACCAAGGCGATCGACTCGCTGCTTAATTACGAGACGGTCAAGTATTTCAACAACGAAGGCATGGAGGCCGAGCGCTTCGATCGTTCGATGGCACGCTACGAGGTCGCCGCGACGCGCATCTGGACCTCGCTCGGCTGGCTGAACTTCGGCCAAGGCATCATCTTCGGCCTCGGCACCGTCATTGTGATGTGCATGTCGGCGCTCGAAGTGCAGGCCGGCACGCAGACGGTCGGTGACTTCGTCTTCATCAATGCCATGCTGATGCAGCTGTCGGTGCCGCTCAATTTCATCGGCTTCATCTACCGCGAAATCCGCCAGGGGCTGACCGATATCGAGCAGATGTTCGACCTTTTGGATGTGCCGCAGGAGATCGTCGACAAACCGGATGCCAGGCCGCTCGCGGTCAGCGCCGGCAAGGTCGAGTTCCGCGACGTGCATTTTTCCTATGACCCGAACCGCAAGATCCTGAAGGGCGTCAGCTTCGAGGTGCCGGCCGGCAAGACCGTGGCCATTGTTGGACCCTCGGGCGCCGGCAAGTCGACCATCTCGCGGCTTCTGTTCCGCTTCTACGACGTGCAGGGCGGCCAGGTGCTGATCGACGGCCAGGACATCAGGGACGTGACGCAGGAGAGCCTGCGCGGCGCGATCGGCATGGTGCCGCAGGACACTGTGCTGTTCAACGACACCATCGCCTACAACATCCGTTACGGCCGCATCGGTGCCAGCGAGGAGGATATGCGCAAGGCAGCCGAACTCGCCCAGATCGGCCCGTTCATCGAGCGATTGCCCGATGGCTACAAGTCGATGGTCGGCGAACGCGGGCTGAAGCTTTCGGGCGGCGAGAAGCAGCGTGTGGCGATCGCCCGCACCATTTTGAAGGCGCCGCCGATCCTGATGCTCGACGAAGCGACCTCGGCGCTCGACAGCCACACCGAACAGGAGATCCAGGCCGCCCTCGATCTGGTCAGCCGCGGCCGCACCACCATCGTCATCGCCCACCGTCTGTCGACGGTGATCACGGCCGATGAGATCATCGTGCTGCAGGATGGCCAGATCGCCGAGCGCGGCACCCACGCCGAACTGATGCGTAAGCATGGCCTCTATGCCTCGATGTGGGACCGCCAGCGCGAAGCGACAGAAGCCGAGGAACGGCTGCGCATCGCCCGCGAGGGCGACGAGCTTGGCGTCATCGTTCGCCGGCGGACGTCGGAGGTGTCATAGGCGACGCTGCCAATCTCCCCCCTCGTGGCGGAGATGCCCGGCAGGGCAGAGGGGGGCGCTGTCCCGCTGTCATCTCCGGTTCTTTTCGTGCAGGCGCCGCTATTCTTTTGAAGACATCCAAAAGTTGGCTGAAGACATCCGAAAGTTGGCGACCCTTCACGCCCCCTCTGTCCTGCCGGACATCTCCCCCACGAGGGGCAGATCGGCAGCGTCGCCGTCCGAGCCCTTCTACAAATCAATCGAAATTTCCACTTGACCTCAACTTAAGTTGAGATTGTAGGCCGTTCTTGGAGCCCGCCAACCAGCGTGAATCAAGAACGGAACAATCGAAATGAGCAAGACAAATCAGAATGTTGACGGCGGCAGCGTGTTCAGGGTGGACAAGTTCGTCGTCCCGGCCGCCGCGCGCGAGGAGATACTCGCCAAGGTCCGGACAACGCATGAATTGCTGCGCCTGCAACAAGGCTTCGTGCAGGACTTCCTGCTCGAGCAATTCTCGGGGCCGGGCGAATTCAACCTTGTGACCATCGTCGAATGGGAAAGCCAGGCGGCCCTGGACAACGTCGTGCCGATCGTCAAGGCGGCGCACGAGCGCATCGCCTTCAACCCGCAGGAGACGATCGCCCGGCTCGGTGTGCGGGCCGACATCGCCAACTATCAGCGGGTCTCCGGGCTGTAGTAGGGCTTCTTACGGCCAGCCGATGCCAGGTGCCGGCGCTTCGACGCTGAGCACCTGGCCTGTGCGGGCGTCGCTGATCATGTGTTCGAAGCCGCGCCATTCGGCGGCGAGAATGAACAGTGTTTGCCTGTCTGCACCGCCCAGCATGCAGGCAAAGCAGCCGCGATCGACGGTGACCGTCTGCAACACCTCACCGCCTTCGCGCACCCGCACGCAGTGCTTGTTGGGTACATCCGCATACCAGACCGCCCCTTCGGCATCGAGGCAAATGCCGTCGGGATAGCCGTCGAGATCGGCCCAGATCCGTCGGTTGGCGAGGCTGCCGTCGGCGGCGATGTCGAAGGCGGTCAGCCGGTTGGCGTGGGATTCTGCGACGATTAGCGTCTGGCTGTCCGGGGTCACCGCCATGCCGTTGGCAAAGGCGATATCCTCGGCCACCTGTCGAACCGCGCCGTCGGGGCCAATCAGCACGATGGTGCCGGGGCCGAAATGCTCGCCCGGCGCCGGCGCCGGGCCACCGCCATTGACATAGATGTTGCCGCGCCCGTCGACGACGATCTCGTTCCACGGGCTTTTCGACAGGTCATGCAGATCGGCGTGTATGACGAGACTTCCATCGGCTTCCTGCCTCAACAGCAAGCCTTCGCGACCTGACACGACGAGCAGCCGACCATCCGGCAGCCAGTCGATGGAGTAGGGCAGGACGGCTGGCACGGTGAGCACGACCTCCTTGTTGCCGCCGGCGTCGATGGCGACAATCTCGCCGGTGCCCCAGTTGCAGAGCCAGAGCCGATCGTCATGCCAGCGTGGCGATTCCCCGAAGGCAAGGCCTTCCGTGACGAGACGCGCTGGGGTGACTAATGGTTTCTGCATGTGTGGAACTCCTGGTTGTGCGTTGCCATGCCGGAAGGGCTGTTGAGGACGCTGTCTCACCAAGGACGTGCGAGGGGGCCCGGTTCCGACACCGACAGCGTGGCCAGAACAGCACCCATGGCGGCCATCGTGCGCGTTGTGGGTCGGCGAGACACTGAATTCCGCCGGCAACGACGCCTACAGGCTAGCGCATCACCGCTGCTGCCGGTTGCGGCCAATGTGGCCTTGCCGATTGTTGCGTTGCGGCGAGGGGGGCTTTCGGCTATTGAGGCCGCAATTGAAACGGAGCCCGCCCCAGCCCGATGAGCCTTGTCGATACGGTCAAGAACGCGTTCGTACCGATCCATCGCGAAGGCTATCCCTTTATCGCGGCCTTTGGCGCGGCAACCCTTTTCCTCGGCTATTTCTCTTCGATCCTGTTCTGGATCGGCCTTATCCTGACGGCTTGGTGCGTCTATTTCTTCCGGGATCCCGAGCGCGTCACGCCGGTCGACGACCGCCTCGTGGTCAGCCCCGCCGACGGTATCATTTCGGCGGTCGGGCCGGCTGTGCCGCCGCGTGAACTCGGCCTCGGCAATGTCGAAATGACCCGCATCTCGGTGTTCATGAACGTCTTCTCCTGCCACGTGAACCGCGCCCCGGTGCGCGGCCGTATTGCGAAAATCGAGCATCGGCCCGGAAAATTCCTCAATGCCGAACTCGACAAGGCAAGCACTGAGAACGAGCGCAACGGCCTGGTCATCGAGAGCCCCAACGGCACGATCGCCGCCGTCCAGATCGCCGGCCTGGTGGCGCGGCGCATTGTCTGCTGGGCCGAGGCCGGCGGCTCGATAGGCACTGGCGAGCGTTTTGGCCTGATCCGCTTCGGCTCGCGCGTCGACGTTTTTCTGCCCCTGGCTGCCACGCCGCGTGTTGCCGTTGGCCAGACGGCCGTCGGCGGCGAAACCGTGCTGGCCGAATTCGGCGGTGTCGCCGGCACCCCCCTCGTGCGGATTTCCTGACGGTGGGCACGCAATACAAAAAGTTCGAGGCCCATGCCAGCGGCGGTCCGCGCATCCGCGAGATCCCGATGCGCATGGTGCTGCCCAATCTGGTCACCGTGCTTGCCATCTGCGCCGGCCTGTCCGGCATCCGCTTCGGCTTCGAAGGCCGCTTCGAGCCGGCGGTGGTGATGGTGCTGCTTGCTGCCTTCCTCGACGGCATTGACGGCCGCCTGGCGCGGATGCTGAAGGCGACCTCGAAATTTGGCGCCCAGATGGATTCTCTGGCCGACATCGTCAATTTCGGTGTGGCCCCGGCTCTGGTGCTCTATGCCTTCCTGCTCGACCGCGCCGGCTCGCCGGGCTGGATTGCAGCACTCCTGTTCGCCATCGCCTGTGGGCTGCGCCTCGCCCGTTTCAACGTGCTCGACGACGAGAAGGGCGATCGCCCCATATGGCAGTCCGAATATTTCGTCGGCGTGCCGGCGCCGGCGGGTGCGGTGCTGGTGATGCTGCCGCTCTATCTCTATTTCCTGCGCACCGGGCTGGAGCCCAGTCGTCCGGCGGCCTTCGTCGCCACCGGCTTCACCATCCTGGTCGCCTTCCTGCTGGTCAGCCGGCTGCCGGTCTATTCCGGCAAGAGCCTGAGAATCCCGGGTGACAGGGTGTTGCCGATCATCCTTGGTGTCGTGCTCTATGTGCTCTTGCTGATGACCTATCCCTGGTACACGCTGACCGCGTCGGTCGCCGGCTACCTGATCTTCCTGCCGTTCAGCGTGCGCGCCTATTCCAAGCGCGCCAAGCTCGAGGGCGAGAAGGTGCCGCCTTCCGATATAGGTTAGAAAATTCGCCGGAGTGCTTGATTTGACTCAGGCGGCGACGCCGAGCCCCAGCCTGTCGATCGCCAGTTTCCTCGTCGACACATAGTCCGTCTTGCCGGATCCCAGCACTGGAATTTCCTCCACCTTGACGATGTCGTTCGGCACCATCAGTTCGGCGGCGCCCGCCTGTTTGCCGAATTTGCGCAACTCGTCCGGGTTGGCGTCGTCGGCGGTGGTGACCAGCACGATGCGCTCGCCGCGCCTCTTGTCCGGCACCGCTACTGCCGCATGGCGCTCTTCCGGCCACAGCGACTGCACCAGCATCTCGACCGCACCCAGCGACACCATCTCGCCGGCGATCTTGGCGAAGCGCTTGGCGCGGCCGCGGATGGTGATGAAGCCTTCGCGGTCGACCGCAACGATGTCGCCGGTGTCGTGCCAGCCGGTCAGCGGCTGCAGCTCACCCGGACGGTCCGATGTCATGTAGCCCATCATCAGGTTCGGTCCGTCTAGCCACAATTGGCCGGCATCGCTGATGCCTTCGACCGGCTCGAGCTTCATGCGCATGGCCGGCAGCAGCCGCCCGACAGTGCCGTCGCGGCCATGGATGGCGGTGTTGACGGCAACCACCGGTGCCGCCTCGGTCAGCCCGAAACCTTCGATGATCTCGGCCTGGAAGCGCTCGCGATAGACGCGGCGGGTTTCCGGCTTCACTGCCTCGGCACCGGCGACGACGAAGCGCAGGCTGGAAAAATCGCCGTCCTTGGCGGTGCGCGCATAGTTGGCGAGGAACGTGTCGGTGCCGAACATGATGGTCGGTTTCACCTTGCGCGCCACCTCGGGGATGATCTTGTAGTGCAGCGGTGAGGGGTAGAGGAACAGTTTTACCCCGGTGACCAGCGGCAGGATCGTACCGCCCGTCAGGCCGAAGGAGTGGAACACAGGCAGCACGTTGAGCAGGATGTCGGCGGGCGAGATGGTGATGCGCGCCTCGGCCTGCATGGCGTTGGCAAGCAGGTTCTTGTGCGACAGCACGACTGCTTTCGGCGTGCCTTCCGAGCCTGAGGTGAACAGGATCACCGCCGGCTTGGCCGCATCCTGCCGTTGCAGCGGCCAGCGCCACAGCAAGGCGGCGGCAAGCTTGTCCAGCGCGGTGACGCTCTCCCGCACATCCTCCAGCCAAAGCAACTTTGCACCGCCCTTTTCGACCGCCGCGACGATATCGGCGAGATCGGCCTTCTCGACGAACGCGCGGGAGGAAATCACGGTCCTTATCACCGCCGTGCGCACCGCGGCAGTCACGCTCGCCGGCCCGGCCGTGTAGTTGATCATCGCCGCCACCCGGCCGGCCGACAGAAGGCCGGTGAGCGACAGCACGACGCCATTGGCGTTGGGCAGCATCACACCGACCGCTTCACCCGGCGCCGTCATCGCTTCGAAGCGCCTGCCCAGGACGCGGGCGCCGATGAACATCTTGCGGTAGCTCAGCGCGCCCGAGATGACGTCCTCGATGATCGGGTGCGAAGCGCCGACGCGGTCAGCGGCATCGCGCATGGTCAGGAACAGGCCACGATCGAGGTCGGTGCCGAAAAGCCGGGCTTCGGCGACACGGTCGAACAGCGAATTGGTGTTCGAGGCCTGGTCGGGGTTGCGCGCCACCAGTTCGGCGATGGTCATCGGCTCCAGCACGCTGATCGACAACTGTGGAAACCAATGCCGCGGTGCCTTGTCCGCTGGCGTCAACGACACCGACAGGCTGCGTGCGCCGCCGACGAAGATCGGCACGATACGAGCGTCGGCCTGCATGGCAATGCGGGTGACAGCACGAAACAGCCGAAACGTCTTGACGTCAGGCTCGACCGCATCCGGCAGATAGACGGCGAGCCGGCCCTTGCCTTTGAGTACGCGCACCAGCCGGCGGCTGACGAAGACATGTTCGGCATTGAAGGCGATGGTGCGGCCAAGCTCGCGCCACGGTTCGAGCCAAGGCGCGCGCGCCGAGACCTCATCGAGAATATGCAGCGTATCGTCTGGCAGCAGCGACAGCATCAGAGCCGGTTCGAAGCGCGATTGATGCGAGATGACGTAGATGACCGGGGCCTGCGCCTTGCGAGCGATCCTGATACGGTTGTCGGCGATCCGGTAAGCGAGCTTAAACGGCACATAGAGCAGCGCCTGGGTGAAGCGCAGGCCGAGGCGGAATTTTTCCACCACGCCGATCAGCAGCCAGGCCAGAACAAGACCCGCAAGCAGCGCCAGTGTCAGGACCATGCCGCGTCTCTCCCAATTTTTTTAGCATCTCGGCTCTTTTGCGGCCGCTTCGGCCAGAACCTAGACGATGTGGGAGCAAGGTCAATGCGGATGAGTACGCCTCTTGCCTTCCCCGTGGGGAAGGGAAGTCGGCGCTGCTCACGCCGCCTTCAACCGTCCGCTGATGAAACGGAACTCCTGCGTCTTGCCGCCATAGCCGTAAGCAGCGGCCGGCACTTCATGCACGAAGGCGTAGCTTTCCTCGTGCACGCCATCCAGCAGGCGGCTGAAGGCGTAGAAGATCGCCTTCAGATAGGCTTCCAACTCAAGCTTGGTGTTGGTGCCGTCGACCACCTTGATATCAAGCCAGAATGTATTGGTGCCATGCTCGGCTAGTGACTTGCCGCCGGCGAACCAGTGCTGCGGATCGATATAGGACACGGCAACGGCGGTGATCGTCGGATCCTTGCGCAACTGCGTCGCGGTGATTTCAGTGGCCTCCTTGGCGATGCGAGCGGAAAGAGCCGCGTCGGGCTTGCCAGTGACGCTGACGGTGATGATAGGCATTTCTCGTCTCCTTGGTTTGAGCGGCGTCTGATTGCCGTTGGAAGGACCATGTCATCATCATTGAGTCAAAAAAATCGAATTGTTTTCAATCAAAGATTCGATACAATCGAATTATGGAAACCCTCGATCCCGATCTGCTCAGGACCTTCCTCGCTTTCGTCGACAGTGGCTCGCTGGCTCAGGCGGCTGCAAGCGTCGGCCGTTCGCCCTCGGCGGTGACCGCCCAGATGCAGCGGCTGGAGGAAATCGTCGGCGAGCCGCTGTTGGCGCCGCAAGGGCGGGGGCGCGGCCTGACGCCGGCGGGTGAGGATCTCGTCGGCCATGCCAGGCGCATCCTTGCCGCGCATCGCGAGGCCTGGCTGGCGCTGAAGGGCGCCCGCGCTGCCGGGCGCGTCGCCATCGGCACGACACAGGATTTTGCCGACAGCGGCCTGCCGGACCTGCTGCGTGCCTTTGCCGTCAGTCATCCGCGCGTCAGGATCGAACTGCGGGTCGGCCGCTCCGCCGAAC
>NZ_RZRQ01000025.1:0-34650 GCF_003997785.1 Mesorhizobium sp. M7D.F.Ca.US.004.01.2.1
AACAACTGCTTGCCGAACCAGCTCTCGAGATTGCGGATCTGCTGGCTGACCGCCGCCGACGACACGCCGAGTTCAGAGGCGGCCAAAGTGAAGCTGCCGGCGCGGGCCGCGACCTCGAAGGCCTTGATCGCATTCAGCGGGGGCAACCGTTCCACACCAAGCTCCATAAGTTTTTCTTGCCCAATCCTAACTATTTTCCGCGTTGAGAGAAAGATTTTTTGCCGTCTCATAGGCTCGAAACCTCGGAGCCCATGACGATGAAAGACATCCTCGATCTCGACCGCTATCCGCTCGACCGCGAAGGCAGCGCCGAATGGCAGCGCCTTGTCGAACAATCCATCGCCGCGCTCGAAGCCGACGGCATGTTCAATCTGGAAGGGTTTTTGCGCCCGGGCGTGGCTGAAAAAGCCGTGCGCGAAATCGAGCCGGTGATGGCCGCGCGATCGCATGTGCACAAGCGCATGCACAACATCTACTTCAAGCCTGACATTCCCGAGCTAGGGCCCGATCACCCGGCGCTGCGCAAGGTCGAGACCATAAGCCATACCGTCTGTGCCGACCAGATTCCGGGCAGCGTCGTGCTCGCTATCTACGAATATGAGCCATTGCTGCGCTTCCTGGCCGCAACGATGGGCAAGACCAAACTGCATGTCATGCAGGATCCGCTGGCGCGAACCAACGTCATGGCCTATCGCGCCGGCGAGGCCCTGAACTGGCATTTCGATCGTTCGGAATTCACGACGACGCTGTTGTTGCAGGCAGCGGAGCGTGGCGGCGACCTCGAATACCGCACTGATCTGCGATCTGACGACAATCCGAACTATGATGGCGTCGCCAGATTGCTCGAAGGGCGTGACCCCGATGCAAAAATCCTGCGCATGAAGCCTGGCACGCTGAATGTCTTTCGCGGCAAGAACACCGCGCATCGCGTCACCACAGTCGAAGGCGAGCGTGAGCGCATGATCGCGGTGTTTTCCTACTATGAGAAGCCTGGTGTGATGTTCAGCGCCGAGGAGCGGGTCGGCTTCTACGGCCGCGCAGCCTGAGGCTGAAGAGACAGCCATGCCAGCGGTCCCAAAGAATCCGAAGATGACCTCTTGTTAGATTGTCGACAATCTGCTTGTCTTACTTTCGGTTTCCTTGGGAGCAGCCGAATGGGGAAAGCGGATTTCAGTCCGATCGCGGACACCACGCGCCGCGCCGAGATCGTCGCGTTGCTGCGGCGCGCGATCCTGACCGGCCAGCTCGAACCCGGCCAGAAACTCAACGAGCTCCGTATCTCCGAACAAATGCGAGTCAGCCGCGCGCCGCTGCGCGAGGCGATGCGCGAGTTGGTCCAGGAAGGCATCCTGACCAGCATTCCCTATGCCGGCACCTTCGTCATCGAGGTCACAGCCAAGGACATCGACGATGCCTATTCGTTCAACAAGGTGATGGACGAGCTGGCCATTGAGCGGGCGTGGCCGCTGCGCGACCAGCGCTTCTTCGACGAGCTCGACCGGCGCCACGAAACTGTCAAGCAGGCGACCCGTGAGTTGGACACGACGCGCCAAATCGAAACCGCGCTGCAACTGCATGGCCTGATCTACGAATGGGCCGACAATTCGGTGCTGCTGGAAACCTGGCAACGGCTGACCAGCCGGCTGCAGATGTATTTTGCGCTCCACCAGCATGCCCGCAATGAGCCGGTGCCGCCCGAAGACGTTCACGAAACCTATGTGCGGTTGCTGAAGGGCAAGGACATGCGTGCAGCCCAGCGCCATGCCAGGGAACACATCGATCTCGATTTCGAGGAGCTGCTTTCCTACGCGCGCGGCCTCGAACAACGCCCATCGAGGGGCGCCTGACCCGTTCCCAACATCACAGACAGCGGACAAGACACGTGCAGATCGAGACCATCAAGGCCTACCATGTCGTACAGCCCTTCGTGGACGGGCCCTATCGCATGTCGAAGGGGCGCGAGGCCGACGCTTTCGACGCGGTGATCGTGTCCATTACATCAGACAGCGGCATCACCGGCTGGGGCGAGATGGCGCCGCTCGGCAATTTTTATTCGCCCGCCTTCGCCGCCGGCGTTCGCGCCGGCGTGGTCGAGATCGCGCCGCATCTGATCGGCCACGATCCGCGTGGGCTGGCCAGCGTCGGCCGGCTGATGGACACGGTGTTCAAGGGCCATCCCTACATCAAGTCGGCGCTCGACATGGCCTGCTGGGATCTCGCGGCGCGCGCTGCCGACGTGCCGCTGGTCACGCTGCTCGGCGGTCGGGAGAGCGAGACGGCCGAACTCTACAAGGTCGTCACCCATGGCAGCGTCGACGCCATGGCAGCGCTGGCCAAGCGCATCGTCAAGGACGGCTTTCACCGGCTGCAGGTCAAGGTCGGCGGCAATGTCCATGACGACATCGAACGCGTCACCGCGGTCGCCGCCTCGGTGCCGAAAGGCACGGTCATCTTCTGTGACGCCAATGCCGGCTGGACACCCTATCAGGCGCGCCAGTTTGCCGACGCCACGCGCAGCATCGACTACACGTTCGAGCAGCCCTGCACGACGATCGATGAGAACATGTCCGTGCGCCGCATGCTCGACAAGCCCATGGTGCTCGACGAATCCGTCACCTCGCTCGAAGAGATGCTGGAAATTCATCGCCTGGGCGCGGCCGACGGGCTGACGCTGAAGATCTCGCGGCTGGGCGGCGTGACGAAGACCCGGCAGATACGCGATGTCGCCGTTGACCTCGGCTTCATGATCACCGTCGAGGACACTGGCGGCGCCGAGATCGATACGGCGGCGATGGCGCATCTGTCGCTGTCGACGCCGGAAGAGCGCCGGCTGCACGCCATCGCCTTCCATGAATGGGTGACGGTGCGCACGGCGTCGAACATGCCGCCGGTGACCAGCAGCCGCATGGGCATTCCGGACGGGCCAGGCCTTGGCATCGATGTCGTTCCTGACCTGCTGGGTAAGCCTTTCTTCGTGATCGGCCGCTGAGATGAAAATCCGCAGCATCAAAGCTACGCCGATCAATCTGCGCCTCGAAGCGCCTTACGCTTGGGTGTTCGGCGAGCTCGACGGGTTTTCGCCGACCATTGTCGAGGTCGAGACCGAGGATGGCTTGATCGGCCTTGGCGAAGCGCCGACGCCGGCGGCTGCCGCGATCATCAATGACAGTCTCGCCCCACGCCTAATCGGCCGCGATGCCTTCGACATTGCTGGCGCCGAGCATGTCTGCCTGCCCTATTGGACCGGCGTGCAGTCGATCAACGACCGTACCCGCATCATGGCTTTCGGCGCCATCGAGATGGCGTTATGGGATCTGCGCGGCAAGGCGTGGAACCAGCCACTCTACCAGCTGCTTGGCGGCGCCGTGCGCAAGGACATCCCGTTCACCGACTATTTCTCGCTGCGCGGCGATGGGCCAGAGGTGAAGGGGGAGACGACGCCGGAAGAGGTCGCCGATTATTGCGTCGAACTGCACGAGACACATGGAACGACCTTCTTCGAAGGTAAATTCTCGACCGAGGATCCGAAAGTCTCGCTCAAGATGGTCGAACTGATCCGCCGCAAACTTGGCGACGATGCGATGATCCGCATCGATTCCAACCAGGCCTATTCGCTCAGCACCGCGCGTCGGCTGGCGCGGCCGTTGGAAGAGCTCGGGGTGCGCAATTGGGAGGATCCGGTGGCGACCATCGAGGAGATGCGCGAATTGCGGCGCCATTGCTCGATCCCGTTCTCGACCCATAACATCGACATTGCGCGCGCCATGGAAACCAAAGTGCCGGACGCCATCGTCGGCAACCCGACGACGCATGGCGGCATTGGCCGCCTGCTGCGCTTCGTCGGCGCTTGCGAGCATGCCGGCATCGATTTCTGGTGCTACAGCGGCGACAGCGGCATCGGCAGCGCTGCCTATCTGCATCTGTGCGCGGCACTTGGCTGGATCAGGGAGCCAAACCAGTCGCTGTTTCGCATGCTGCCGATGGATGTCACCGAGGAAGGACCATTCTCCCCAAAGAACAACGTCGTGCGCGTGCCGGAAGGTCCCGGCCTTGGCGTCACCCTGTCGCGGGAACACCTCGCTGCCTGTCACAGAGACTTTACCGAGAAAGGACCGTGCAACAAGTATCATGACCCGGCAAAGCCTGGGACCTATCGCCGTTTGCCGCTGAACTAGATGACGGCAGCGGCCAAGACCAGTGACCAAGAGACGAGAAGCCAGCCGCCGCGACTTCGGTCGGGAAGGTCGGACAAGACGGTGGAAGCAAGTGCAGCCAAGAATCCGGCACGTCCACGCCACGACTGGATGGACCGGACAAAACCACATGCTAAAGTTCCGGTCGACAGACCTCTCTGGCGGCCGAAAAACGGAGCAGTCCACGAAATTTCGTCAACCATAAGAAATAGGGGAAAGGGTAAAAACCCATGAGCAAGAATTACAGCATTCTCGACCTGATCCGGCGCAATCGCTCGCCGCTTGAAAATCACCTGATCGACGGCCTCGTCGACGGCAGGGTCAGCCGCCGCGACTTCGTCCGCCACGGCAGCCTGCTTGGCCTGTCGCTGCCGCTGCTCGGCCGTATCGGCATGGCAGCCGGCCTCGGCGGCATGCCATCGCTGGCGCGCGCCCAGGGCACGCCTGGCGCCACCATCCGCGTTGCCAGCAGCGTGCCTGCGGCGACGATCGACCCGGTCACCATTGCGGACGCCGGCGGTCTGCTGGTGATGCAGCAGGTTGCCGAATTCCTCTGCGTCGACGGCCCCGACCTCGTGCTGCAACCGGCACTTGCCGAAAGCTGGAAGCCGAACGACACCGGCACGGTGTGGACTTTCAAGCTGCGCAAGGGCGTAAAATTCCACAGCGGCGGCGAGATGAAGGCCGACGACGTCGTGGCCAGCATCGACCGCCTTGCCGACCCGGCAAACTCGTCCAACGCGCTGTCGGTGTTCAGCGGGACCCTGCAGAAGGGCGCCTCAAAGAAGGTCGACGACTACACGGTGGAATTCCACCTCGACGCCCCGAACGGCAACTTCCCCTACATGCTGTCGTCCGACAATTACAATGCCGTCATCATCCCGGCGAGCTACAAGGGCGACTACGAGAAGAGCTTCGACGGCACCGGACCGTTCAAGATCGAGAAGTACACGGCAAAGGTCGGCGCGTCCTTCGTCCGCAACGAAGACTATTGGGGGCCGAAGGCACTGCCGGAGCGCACCGAATTCACCTTCTTCACCGACACGCAGCCGCAGATCCTGGCGCTGCAGGGTGGACAGGTCGACATCATCAACCAGCTGCCGGTGCTGGCCGGCGTCGCACTGCTCAACGATCCGAACATCGACATCATCAGCCTGAAGTCGTCGGCCCATCAGCAGCTGCACATGCGCTGCGACGAGGGCCCGTTGAAGGATGCGCGCGTGCGTCGTGCCATTGCGCTGTGCCTCGATCGCGACAAGCTGGCCGCCGGCCTGATGAAGGGACGTTCCGCACTGGGCAATGACAGCCCGTTCGCCGCCGTCTACCCTTCGACCGATACGAGCGTGCCGCAACGCAAGCAGGATATCGCGCAAGCCAAGCAGCTCATGGAAGCAGCCGGCCTTGGCCAGGGCTTCAAGATAACGCTGACCACCGAACGCTATCTGGAAATCCCTGAATACGCCCAGCTCATCCAGAACTGGGTCAAGGAGATCGGCGTCGAGCTCGACCTCAACATCCTCGACCAGGGCGGCTATTACGGAGACGCGGTGTTCGGCAAATCGAACTGGCTGGATTCGGTGATGGGCATCACCGACTACGGCCACCGCGGCGTGCCCAACGTCTACCTAGCGGCACCGCTGAAGAGTGAAGGCACCTGGAACGCGGCGCACTTCAAGAACAAGGACTATGACGCGCTGGCGACCAGCTATATCGCCGCACTCGACCTCGAGGCGCAAAAGGCGACAGCAGGCAAGATCCAGAAGCTGCTGCTCGAGGAAACGCCGGTCATCTTTGGCTACTTCTACGACTATCTGACGGCGACGGCGAAAGGCGTGGCCGGCGTGCAGCCGACCGCGATGTCGCAGCTGTTCCTCGACAAGGCATCGAAGGCCTGAACAAACTCGTTGTTGGAGCATGATCTCCGGACAAAACGGTTCCCGTTTGTCCGAGAAAACCGGTACCCACTTTTCGGGATCATGCTCAGAAGGGAAAGCCAATCCTCTAACAGCCAGCTCCCGCATGGGGGCTGGCTCCACAAGGAGTCTTAGCCATTCTCTCCTTCCTTACCCGGCGTGTGTCGCTGTCGCTGGTGACGCTGTTTCTGCTCAGCATCATGGTGTTTCTGGGCGGCCAGGTGCTGCCCGGCAATGTCGGGCGTGCCATATTGGGCCCGTTCGCCGACCAGCGCGCGGTCGATGCGCTCAATCACACGCTCGGCGTCGACCGCCCGCTGCTGACCCAGTACTGGGGCTGGATCTCCAACTTCGTCCAGGGCGACATGGGCACGTCATACATCTTCCGCTCGCCGGTCGCGCCCTTCGTCATCGATGCGCTGGGCAATTCGATGAAGCTTGCGGCGGTCGCCTTCGTGCTGGTGGTGCCGATCGGCATCCTCGGCGGGGTCGTTGCCGCACTCAATCTCAACCGCCCGCTCGACCGCATCATCAGCCTCGGCGGCCTGTCGGTGACGGTGCTGCCGGAGTTCGTCACCGGCATCATCCTGATTCTGATCTTCGGTGTCTGGCTGCGCTGGCTGCCGATATCGGCAGCATGGCCGCGCAATGCCGGCTTCTTCACCCAGCTCTATTACCTGATCCTCCCTTCGCTGCCGCTGTTCCTGGTGCTGTTCGGCTACATCGCCCGCATGGCGCGCTCCGGCATGATCGAAGCGCTTGATTCCGACTACACACGAACGGCCGTGCTGAAGGGCCTGCCGTGGCGCACGGTGATCTGGCGGCATGTGCTGCGCAACGCGCTGTTGCCGACCATCACCGTCATCGCAACGCAGACCGGTTATCTCATCGGCGGCCTCGTGGTCATCGAAACGCTGTTTCGCTACCAGGGCATCGGATCGCTGATCTTCACCGCCGCGCGCGGCAAGGATTTCCCGATGCTGGAATCCGGCATTCTCACCATCGGCATCGTCTATGCCGTGGCGACACTGATCGCCGACTTCCTCTATTCCATGCTCAATCCGCGCATCCGGCTGGGGTCAGATCAATGAGCGCCGTCCAAAGCACTTCCCCCGTTCCCGACGACACGCGCCGGCGCGGCCCGCTGGCCGAGGTCTTTTACTCCCTGCTGCGCTCGCGAACCTTCCTCGTTGGTCTCGCCATCGTGCTGTTCTGGGTTGCCTGCGCGCTGTTCGGCGAGCATTTCGCGCCTTACGATCCGCTCGCCGACGACATCATCAATGCGCTCGCACCACCTTCTTCCGAACACTGGTTCGGTACCGACCAGATCGGCCGTGACGTCTTCTCGCGCGTCATCGTCGGTTCGCGCGACATCCTCACCGTCGCCCCGCTGGCGACCTTGCTGGCGACGGTGGCCGGCACAGCGCTTGGCCTTATCACCGGCTATTTTCGTGGCCTCGTCGACGATGTCGTCAGCCGTATCCTCGAAGCCTTCATGGCGATCCCGGTGGTCATCGTCGCGTTGCTGGCAATCGTTGCGCTCGGCACGTCGAAGACGACGGTCATCGTCGTCATCGGCCTGAGCTTCGCGCCGATCATCGCGCGCACCGTGCGGTCCGCGGTGCTCGCCGAGCGTGAACTCGACTATGTCGCCGCCGCGCAGCTTCGACATGAAAGCGCATTGCATACGATGTTCGTCGAGATCCTGCCCAACGTCATCCCGCCGATCCTGGTCGAGACCACCGTGCGGCTCGGCTATGCCATTTTCGCGGTCGCCACGCTCTCGTTCATGGGCTTCGGCATCCAGCCACCCTCTCCCGACTGGGGGCTCTCGATCTCCAACAATTACGGCATGATCGGCGGCGGCTTCTGGTGGACGGTGCTGTTCGATGCGCTCGCCATCGCCTCCTTGGTGATCGGCGTCAATCTGGCGGCCGACGGCGTTCACGGAGCGCTCAATGACTAGTTCCGCCAAGGCCAAAAACGCACTCGAACTCACCGATCTGTCGGTTGCCTACCGCGTCGCCGGTCGCAACCGCGCGGTGCTGCGCAACCTCAGCCTCACCATCGGCCAGGGCGAGGCCTATGGGCTGGTCGGCGAATCCGGCTGCGGCAAATCCACCGTCGCGCTCACCGTCGTGCGCTATCTGCCGCGCAACGGCTCGATCACTGGCGGCGCCATCTCGCTCGACGGCCAGGACGTGATGAAGCTGGACGCCGAGGCGCTCAGGCGGGCTCGCGCCGAAAGCGTCTCCATGGTCTATCAGGACCCGGGCAAGGCGCTGAACCCGTCGATCCGCGTCGGCCGGCAGCTGACCGAGATTTTTGAACTCGGCGGCGTCTCGGGACAAGCGGCTACCGACCGGGCGATCGCGATGCTCAACCGCGTCCGCATCTCCGATCCCGTCAGCGTCATGCAGCGCTACCCGCACCAGCTTTCCGGCGGCATGCAGCAGCGCGTGGCGATTGCCATGGCGCTGGCCAACGATCCCTCAATGCTGATCCTCGACGAGCCGACCACCGGCCTCGATGCGACGGTGGAAGCCGAAGTGCTCGACTTGATCGCGCAGCTCAGGCAAGAACTGTCGGCCTCGATCCTGTTCATCAGCCACAACCTCGCTGTCGTCTCCAACATGTGCGACCGGGTCGGCGTGCTCTATGCCGGCATGCTGGTCGAAGAAGGGCCGACGGAGGTCGTGTTCAACGATCCGCGCCATCCCTACACCGTAGCCTTGCTGCGCTGCCTGCCGCGCGGTGGCCAACGCAAGGATCAGGGCCGCCTCGATACCATTCCGGGCTTCCTGCCCGGCATTGGAACTGACATCAAGGGCTGCGCTTTCGCCGACCGCTGCGCGCTCGCCGATGACCGCTGCCGCAGCGAATTGCCGCCGCTCTATGATCTGGGCGGCCGGCTGTCGCGCTGCTTCCATCACGACAAGGCACAGGCGCTGCCGCGCGCGACACCGAGCGATGTGGCGGCTGCACCAAAGGCGGCAGCCGCACCAGTGCTGCGGGTCGCGGGGCTGAACAAGACCTATGCCAGCCATGGCCACGCGCTGCGCGCCGTCAAGGATGTCTCGCTCGACCTACGGCCCGGCGAAACGCTCGGGCTGGTCGGCGAGTCCGGCAGCGGCAAAACGACCTTCGCCAGGCTGCTGCTCGGCCTGGTGCCACCGGACGAGGGTGGCACCATCGAGCTGGAGGGCAAGGCGCTGGCGCCGCGGCTGGAGAACCGCAGCGACGACCAGATCAAGGCGATGCAGATCGTCTTCCAGAACCCGGACTCCGCACTCAACCGCTCACATTCGATTCGCCACCTGATCGGCCGCGCGCTGAAGCGGCTGGCGGGCCTCTCCGGTAAGGCGCTGGAGGCGCGTCTCAACGACCTCGTCCGCTCGGTGCGGCTCACCGACCGCCATCTTGCGGTCAAGCCACGCCAGCTCTCCGGCGGCCTGAAGCAGCGCGTCGCCATCGCGCGCGCCTTCGCCGGCGACCCGCGCATCGTCGTGTGCGACGAGCCGACCTCGGCGCTCGACGTCTCGGTGCAGGCGGCCATCCTCAACCTGCTCGCCGACCTGCAGTCGAAGGAAGACGTCAGCTACATCTTCATCTCGCATGATTTGGCCGTGGTGCGTTACCTCTCCGACAAGATCGCCGTGCTCTATCTCGGCCGCATCATGGAACTCGGACCGTCGGAAGACGTCTTTTCCGGTCCGCATCACCCCTATACCGAAGCGCTGCTGTCGGCCGTGCCCAAACTCGACCAGACCGAGACGGCACGCATTCGTCTCGACGGCGAAATCCCCAGCGCCACCAACCCGCCGTCGGGCTGTGTCTTCCACACGCGCTGCCCGCGCAAGATAGGCCCGATCTGCGAGCAGCAGGAGCCGCCACTCAGCGAGGCCCAGCCCGGCCATTCGATCCGCTGCCACATTCCTTACGCCGAACTGGCAAGGCTGCAGAAGGCGGTCGTGACCGAGCCGGCATAGCGCTGCCGCTCCCGTGACTTGGCAGTCAGATCTGGCCTGCCATGCTAAGGGAACGATCCCCTTCCGAAAAGCCCTGCCCTTCGGCCCAGTCCCTGGCCAGCATGCGCAGGCCGGTGAGCGCGACATCCAGAACATCCGAAGAGAGGGGGTTCGAAGGATAGGCGAGGTAGATCGGCCGCTGGAACACTGGGGCGTTGTCGATGCGCCGCATCTCGCCACGCTCGATATGACCGCTGACGGCGCTGAGCGGCAGATAGGCGGCCGCCTGCTGTGACAGCACGTGCTGCAGGCCAATAAAGACCAGTCCGGCCGATATGGCCGGCTTCACCATGCCGGCAAAGGCGCGGTCGTGCTCGATGCGGAATTCCAGCCCCCAATCCATCAGAATGTAGTTTTCGGTCCACGGCTTCGTCTGCGCGGCATGCTGGACAAGTACGACCTGATCGACGGCCAGCGTTTCGTAGACGATGCCGGGATGCGGCCGCGGCAGATAGAGGATGCAGATGTCGAGCAAGCCTTCCGCCAGTTGGTCGATCGCCAGATCCGGGAAACTGCCTTCAAGCCGCAGCGCCACATTCGGCCGCCTGGTGCGCATCCACTCGACCCATGGCGAGGTGATGCGGTCCCACAGATAGGCAGGCGCGGTTAGCCGCAGCAAAGTCTCATAGCCATCGGGAACGGCGATGTCCTGTCTCGATTGCTCCCATGTGCGGGTGATGGAAGAGGCATGCGGCAGGAACTGCCGGCCGGCCGGCGTCAGCGTGACGCCATCGCGGTCGCGCACGAAAAGCCGGCGGCCCAACTGATCTTCCAGCCCCCTGATTCGCGCGCTGACGGTGGACTGGGCGAGGTTGAGCCGACTGGCCGCGACGGTGAAGCTGCCATGGGCGGCGACTTCGAGAAAGCTGCGCAGATTTTCCGTGTCCATGCCCACCTCTTGCATCGAAAATTTCGATGACCCCTATCAAAAAATATCGCTTTCCGGCGACAGTCAACAATGAACTAGATGGCCGAGCCCCAAGGCAAGCGAGGAATCCAGCCATGCCCAAGCATTTCCGGATGATCGACAACGCTCGCAGAACGCTCACCGCAATCGAAAATTCCGCTGTTGACGAATTGCTTGCCGGCAGGATGGGCCGCCGCGATTTCCTGCGCCATGGCAGCGTGCTTGGCCTCTCCCTGCCGTTCCTGGGCAGCCTTGTCGCGGCCGCCGGCCTCGGCACGCCGCAAGCACGCGCCGAGGGCAAGCCGGGTGGCACGGTGCGCGCCGGCGTAGCGACGCCGGGCGGCGCTATCGATCCCGTCACCTACTATGACAGCGGCAGCTACCAGCTGGTTTTCCAGACCGCCGAGTTTCTCTGCGTCACCCAGCCGGACCTCACCCTGAGACCGGTGCTGGCCGAGAGCTGGGCGCCGAACGAGGACGGCAGCGTGTGGACCTTCAAGCTGCGCAAGGGTGTGAAATTCCACAATGGCGAAGACTTCAAGGCCGACGACGTCGTCGCGACCTTCGACCGGCTGGCCGATCCCAACGGCGCTTCCAACGCGCTATCGGTATTCAAAGGCCTGTTGTCGAAGGGCGGCACCCAGAAGGTCGACGACCACACTGTCGCCTTCCATCTCGACGCGCCGAATGGCAGCTTTCCCTATTCGGTGTCGATCGACAATTACAACGCCGTCATCCTGCCGGCGAGCTACAAGGGCGACTACGAAAAGACCTTTGAGGGCACCGGGCCGTTCCGGCTGGAGAGCTACACGCCGAAAGTCGGCGCGACCTTCATCCGCAACCCCGACTATTGGGGTGAGAAGGCGCTGCCCGACCGGCTCGAATTCAAGTTCTACGGCGACGTGCAGCCGCGCATCCTGGCGCTGCAGGCCGGCGAGGTCGACATTCTCGACGCGGTTCCGCTCGATGTCAGCCAGGTGGTGCTCAACAGCCCCGACATCACCGTGCTGCGTGTCGCTTCGACCGCGCACCGCCAATTGCATATGCGCTGCGACACCGGTCCCTTCACCGACAAGCGCGTGCGCCAGGCGCTGGCACTGTGCATCGATCGTTCGAAGCTGGTCGACGGCCTGTGCCGTGGCATGGCGGCGACCGGCAATGACAGCCCGTTCGCGCCGGCCTTTCCCGCCACTGACAAGACGGTGCCGCAGCGCGTCCAGGATATCGCCAAAGCAAAGCAATTGCTTGAAGCGGCAGGATTGGCGAGCGGCTTCGATATCACGCTGACGACGCTGCGCTATTCCGACATTCCGGGCTACGCGCAATTGTTCCAGAATTTCGCCAAGGAGATCGGCGCGCGCATCGCGCTCAACATCGAGGACCAGGACAAATATTACGGCAAGGCAGTGTTCGGCCAGTCGGACTGGCTGGACAGCCCGCTCGGCATCACCGACTACGCGCATCGCAGCGTGCCGAACGTGTTCCTCAAGAGCCCGCTGGTCAGCGACGGCCCGTGGAACGCGGCGCATTTCAAGAACCCGGCCTATGACGGCATGGTCACCAGCTATCTCAAGGCGCTCGATGTCGGCGCGCAGCGCAGTGCCGCCTCCGACATCCAGAAACTGCTGCTCGACGAGACGCCTGTCATCTTCAGCTATTTCCCCGATCTGTTGGTACCGGTGCGCAAGAATGTCAGCGGCCTGCCGCCGATCGCCGCCGGGCTGCTGCTCGATCGCGTGTCCCTGGGATAGGGCTGATTGGACAATTCCGCTTTTCGGGCGGTGAGACTATTTCGCGGCAAGACTGCGAAGAACGATGGGGGGCCATCGTTCGAGCCGCTCGATGCCGGAGAAACTCGCCGCCCGAAGCCCTCTTCGACTTAACGGCCCGATACAGGCTTATCTCGCTTTGCGGCAACGCTCGATGACAAAAGAAAAGAAACGGGAGACTACCATTCGCAAGCCCCATCTGCGCGGCCGTGGGCCGCATTTTCCCTTGCTCGACACCATCGTGCAGTACGAATTCGAGCCGGGCTATATAGCCTTCACCATGCCCACGCAGAAGCGCCTGCGTGTGCAGGTGGGGTCAATGACCGTCGCCGATACGACCAACGCCTTGGTGTTCTACGAATCCGATCACCTGCCGGTCTACTACTTCCCGATCGGCGACGTTCGCGAGGAGTTCCTGCTGCCGAGCAAGACGACGACAGAGGACCCCTTCAAGGGCATAGCCACCCACTATTCGCTCAACACCGGCATCACGCTGGTCGAGGACGCGGCCTGGCGCTACCTCGATCCGGTCAAGGGCTGTCCGCCGATATCGGACTACATGTCGTTCACCTGGAGCAAGATGGGCCACTGGTTCGAGGAGGACGAAGAAATCTTCGTCCACGCCCGCGATCCGTTCCGCCGGGTCGACTGCCTGCCGTCCTCGCGGCGCGTGCAGGTCATCCTCGACGGCGAACAGGTCGCTGATTCACGCCGCGGCGTGTTTCTGTTCGAGACCGGCCATCCGGTGCGCCACTATCTGCCGATCGCCGACACGCGGCTCGATATGTTTGCGCCCAGCCGCTACATCTCGCGCTGTCCCTACAAGGGCATCTCCAACTATTATCACGTGACGACCAAGGCCAAGCGCCACGAGAACCTCGTCTGGTATTATCCCGAGCCGGTGCACGAGGCGGAGCGCATCAAGGGGCTGGTCTGCTTCCACCACGAACTGGTCGACAAGATCCTGGTCGATGGCGTCGAAATCCCGAAGGAAGCCACGGCCGCGTCGAGCGGTTATTTCTGAGCATCGAAGCCGCTTGCGTGCGGGCGCTTGATCGAAGCACGGCTCAGCGCATACGCTCCCTGAGACAGGGAGGGCTATCGATGGATCTTTTCAAGCTGGACGGCGATGTCGCGCTGGTTACTGGCGCCGGTAGCGGCATCGGCCAGGCGATCGCGATCGGACTGGCCGAGGCAGGCGCCGAAGTCGCCTGTTTTGGCCATGCATCAAAAGGTGGGCTGGACGAAACGGCCCACCGGATCACGGCGCTCGGCCGCAAGGCGCTGGTGCTGACAGGCACGGTGACGTCGCAGAGTGATCTCGCGGCGGCGATCGATCGCATCGAGGCCGAACTCGGCGCGCTGACCGTCGCCGTCAACAATGCCGGCATTGCCGGCTCTGAACCTGCCGAGACGATGCCGCTGGAGACCTGGCAGAGGGTGCATGAGGTCAATGTCGCCGGCGTCTTCCTGTCCTGTCAGGCCGAAGCGCGCAAGATGCTGGCGCGACGCAAGGGCTCGATCATCAACATCGCCTCGATGTCAGGCACCATCGTCAACCGGGGGCTGACGCAAGCGCACTACAATTCCTCGAAAGCCGCCGTCATCCACATGTCGAAGAGCCTCGCCATGGAGTGGGCCGACCGCGGACTGCGCGTCAATGTCATCAGCCCGGGTTACACGCTGACGCCGATGAACAAACGGCCTGAGGTGGCGGAAGAAGTGAAGATCTTCAAGCGCGACACGCCGATGGGACGCATGGCGGCGCCGGAGGAGATGGTCGGACCGACGGTGTTCCTGGCCAGCCGTGCATCGAGTTTCGTCACCGGCCTCGACCTGATTGTCGATGGCGGCTACGTCTGCTGGTAGTGTTCGACTTCGCCTGCAGTCTGAATTTATACGCCTCGCGAGGTGTTAGTCGTTGCGCGACATGAACCTTGGTATATATAATTTCATCCTATGAAACGGCCTTGGCGAGATGGGGCTTGCCGGGTCGACAGCCGAGAACATGGGACCTTGATGGCTCGCACCTTGCAGGGCGCCGCAAGACTGGCAATCGATCCGCAGATGACCGCTCCCGCAGCGATCCGTCGGCAGTCATGACGCCGACACTCGAGTCCTATTCCATCATCACCGAGATTGAGCACCATCTTGCTTGCGCTGGCCAAAGCCGGGGCAACAATTTGGCGCCGACGGCCTTGCGCAAAGACCAGCCTTTCCAACACAATCAAGAAAAGCCGCAAGAAGGGAACGAACGATAATTTTCACAGCTTGAAGGAGAACAAGCATGTCACTTCGCAGTGTGATTTCGAACTTAACAATGGGAGCCTTCGCACTCGCCGCGGCGAGTGCACTGACACCTTCCGCCCAAGCCGCCGCACCCGAATCCAATGACCCGATCAAGATCGCGCTGTTCGACTGGACCAGCGTCAATCTCAACGCCAAGATCCTCGGCGGTATCCTCGAAAAGCTCGGCTACACCGTCGAATATCCGACAGCCGACTACCTCTCCAGCCTGACCACAGGCCTCACCAACGGCGATCTCGATGTCGGCCTGGAATTCTGGGACACGACCGCCGGCGAGGCCATGAAAGCCTCCGATGCCACCGGCCAAACCGAGCGGCTGGGCAAGCTTGGACCGAAGGCCAAGGAAGAATGGTGGTTTCCCGAATACATGAAGGAGAAATGCCCCGGCCTGCCCAATTGGGAAGCGCTGAAGGATCCGAAATGCGCCGAAGCCTTCTCGACGGCGGAGACCGCGCCGAAGGGGCGCTATCTCGGCGGCCCGGTGACATGGGAAGGCTTTGATGACGAACGTGTCGAGGCACTGAAACTGCCCTTCACCGTCATCCATGCAGGCACCGACGCGGCGATGTTCGCCGAACTGGACTCGGCCTATCAGCGCAAGGCGCCGATCATGCTGTGGATCTATTCGCCGCACTGGGCGCCGGCCAAGTACAAGGGCGAGTGGGTTGAATTCCCCGAATACACGCCCGAGTGCTACAACGACCCGAAATGGGGCGTGAACCCCGACGCCAAATATGACTGCGGCAAGCCGCATGGCGAGATCTGGAAGTACTCCTGGTCCGGCATGAAGGACAAATGGCCGGTCGCCTACAAGGTGGCAAAGGCCTACACGATCGACACCGACGAGCTCAACAAGATGAGCGGCGAGATCGATCTCGGCGGCAAGACGCCGGAAGACGTCGCCGCGGCCTGGATCGCCGCTCATGAGAAAGACTGGAAAGCCTGGGCGCAGTGATCGTTCCGACTGGAAAAATGAGACCCGGCTGCCTGATCAGCCGGGCCTCACTTTCTTGATGTTCCAGAAGGACGTTTGAATGTCGGATAAGACTGAACAGGAGCCAATCGTGGCGGGCACGCCAAAAGATGTCCGTCCGATAAAGCTTGCCTGCCGCAATGTCTGGAAGCTGTTCGGATCGAATGCGACCAGTTTCATCCGCGAACGCGACGGCAAGGCCAGCATGGCCGATGTCACCGCTGCCGGGCTGGTCGGCGCGGTGCGCGCCGTCGACCTCGAAATCCGCCAGGGCGAGATCTTCATCATCATGGGCCTGTCGGGCTCCGGCAAGTCGACGCTGGTGCGCTGCATGTCGCGGCTGGTCGAGCCGACCCACGGCAAGGTCGAATTCGAGGGCAAGGACCTGCTGAAGATCTCGGATGCAGCACTCATCGAATTGCGGCGACACCGGATGGGCATGGTGTTCCAGAACTTTGCCCTGCTGCCGCATCTCAACGTGCTGGAAAACATCGCCTTTCCGCTCAGCATCCAGGGGCAGGACCGGGCGACACGCGAAGCAAGGGCGCGCGAGGTCATCGAGCTTGTCGGCTTAAGGGGGCGCGAGCATTTCTATCCGCGCGAGCTGTCCGGCGGCCAGCAGCAGCGTGTCGGCATCGCCCGCAGCCTGGCGACAAAACCGGAAATCTGGTTCCTCGACGAGCCGTTCTCGGCGCTCGATCCGCTGATCCGCCGCGAAATGCAGGACGAGCTGATGCGGCTGCAGACCATGCTGCACAAGACCATCGTCTTCATCACCCATGATTTCGACGAGGCCATACGACTGGCCGACCGCATCGCCATCATGAAGGATGGCGAGGTCATCCAGGTCGGCACGCCGGAAGAGCTGGTGGTCAATCCGGCCACCAATTATGTCGCCGAGTTCACCCGCGACGTCGACCGCGCCAAGGTGATTTCGGCACGCAGCCTGATGCGCGCCTGCGACGGCTCGGAGCATGGCGGCACCATTGCCCCAGATGCCAAGATCGCCAGCTTCTCGGCCGGTATCGTAGCCGCCAACAAGCCGTTCGCGGTGATCAACGGCACTGGCAAGCCCATCGGCGAAGTGACGCCGCAAGCGGTAATCGATCTGCTGGCCGGCATTGATCGTTCAAGGGCCGGCGCATGACGGTGACCGCGAGCGCCAGCGAGACGCGGTCGCGGCCGGTTCAGGTCTGGCTGCTGGTCTGGGCGGCAGCGCTTGCCGCCGTGCTTGTCGTTTTCCTGCTGCAGGACAGGTTGCCCTGGGCCGTCAACTACCCGGCAAGTGCCGTCGTGCCTGTCGCCGACTGGGTCAGCGCGCTGATGCGCTGGATCAAGTCCAACTTGTCGTGGCTGACCCGCTCGATCACCGCGGTGCTCGGCGTGCCACTCGATTTCGCGCTCAATCTGCTGGCCAAGAATTTCAAGATCGGTCACGGCGCTGATGCCTATGTCCTGCCGCGCCTGTCCTGGGTCGGCGTCTGCGCTGCCGCCTTCCTCGCCGGACATGCCGTTGGCGGCAGAAAACTCAGCCTGCTGGTTGGTGGCTGCTTCCTCTACATCGCGCTGTTCGGCCAATGGACCAGTGCCATGCTGACACTCGGGCTGATCTCCATCGCTGTGCCGTTCTGCATCGTCACCGGGCTGTTCGCCGGTATCTGGGCGTGGCGCAAGCCATGGGCCGAAAGGCTCATTGTCTCCCCTGCCCTTGACCTGATGCAGACGATCCCGACCTTCGCCTACCTGATCCCGATGCTGCTGCTGTTCGGCAACAGCCCGGTCTCGGCGATGATCGCGACCGCCATCTTTGCCACCCCGCCGATGGTGCGGGCGACGATGCTGGGCCTGTCGCGGGTGCCGTCAGAGATCGACGATTTCAGCGAGATGGCCGGCTGCACGGCGCGGCAGAAACTGTGGCGAGTGCTGCTGCCGTCGGCGCGGCCGACGCTGATGATCGGCGTCAACCAGGTGATCATGCTGGCGCTGAACATGGTCATCATCGCCTCGATGATCGGCGCCGGTGGTCTCGGCTACGACGTGCTTCTCGCACTGCGCGCGCTGAAGGTCGGCGAGGCGATGGAAGCGGGCCTTGCCATCGTGGCGCTCGCGATCGCACTCGACCGGCTGAGCCAGGCCATCGCGCACAAGCAGGCAAAGGGCCATGTCCATCAGGAGATGAGCCCGAGCCTCTGGCGGCGCCACCCTAACCTGACGCTGGCCATCGCCATCCTTGTCGTGACAACGCTGCTCGGCCTGTTCGTTCCCGCCTTCGCGGCGGTGCCGAAAGCGATCACCTTCACCACGGCCCCGCTGTGGAAGGCGGCGGTGAACTGGGTGACGATCAATTTCTTCGACACGATCGAAGCGTTTCGCGTGGCGCTCATCCTGAACCTGCTGAACCCGCTGCGCGCCTTCTGCGAAGGGTTTCCGTGGCTGGGTGCGGTGTTCCTGCTCGGCCTTGCCGGCTATCAGCTCAGCGGCTTCCGCCTGGCCGTATTGGTCGCAGCACTGACCGCCTTCTGCGCCGTCACAGGGCTGTGGGAAAAGACCATGGCGACCGTCTATCTCTGCGGCATCTCGGCCTTCATCGCCTGCCTGATCGGCATCCCCATCGGCCTGATGGCGTCGCGCAGCGACCGCTTCGAGAAGATCGTCACACCGGTCATCGACACGCTGCAGGTGTTGCCGTCCTTCTGCTTCATCATTCCGGTGGTGATGCTGTTCAGGGTCGGCGACGTCACCGCGATGATCGCAACGATAGCCTTCGCCGTGGTGCCGGCGATCCGTTACACCAATCATGGCATCAGGCAGGTGCCGCCGGCGCTGATCGAAGCGGCCAAGGTTTCGGGCTGCACGCCGCGCCAGACCTTCTTTCGCGTGCAATTGCCGCTGGCGCTGCCGGAGATCATGCTGGGCGTCAACCAGACGATCCTGATGGCGCTGGCGATGATCATCATCTGCGCCATGGTCGGCACCCGCGATCTCGGCCAGGAAGTGTTCATCGCGCTGTCCAAGGCCGATTCCGGCCGCGGCATCGTCGCGGGTCTCGCCATCGCCTTCATCGGCATCGTCGCCGACCGGCTGTTCAGCGCCTGGACTGCAAAGGCCAGGGCAAGGCTGGGGTAGCCGAGGCGCGCCGCCCTACTCCGCCGCCACGCCCTTCACCTCGAGATAGCTCTCCATCGAATCGTCCAGCGCCTGCAGCCATGGCGTGTGGTGCAGCGGCGCCATGGTGCCGGTCATCAGCGAGCGATAGGCGTGGTCGCGGAAGCTCATGATGTCTTCGCCCTTGTGGTGCTCCCACTCCATGAAGGTCTGGTTGACCGCCTCGACGTCGAAGCCGGGATAGTCGGTCTGGTCCATCAATTCCTTGGTGTAGTCGCCCTGGAACCAGATCATCTGCTCTGCGTCTTCGAGCGTTTCCTCGCGCGCGCGCCACTTCGCGCCATGCTCCGCCATCGCCTCGGCCGACGGCAATTTGATGCGGCCCATGATGACGTCGCGGGCGAACCAGGCCTGCGCGTCGAACATGTTGAAGGTGTAGAACTGGTCCTGCATGCCGATATAGGAGAGCTGCGGGTTCTTTTCCCAGACGACGCCTTCATAGAGGTCAAGCGGCCACATGCGGTTGGCGGTCTTGAGCTTGAGGTCGTCGGTGAGGAAGGGGAAGGAATGCAGATAGCCGGTGCACAGGATGATGGCGTCGACATCCTTGGTGGTGCCATCCTTGAAATGCGCGGTCTTGCCGACAACCTTCTGCAGCAGCGGCACCTCTTTCCAATTGTCAGGCCATTTGAAGCCCATCGGCTTCGAGCGGTAGCTGGAGGTGATCGATTTGGCGCCGTATTTGTAGCATTGCGAGCCGATGTCCTCGGCCGAATAGGAGCGGCCGATGATCAGGATATCCTTGCCCTTGAATTCCATCGCGTCGCGGAAATCATGGCTGTGCAGGATGCGGCCGTTAAAGGTCGAAAAACCCTCGAAATAGGGTACGTTGGGCACAGAGAAATGGCCGGAGGCGACGACGACATTGTCGAACTCTTCCGAATAGGTGACGTCATTGGTGCGGTCATGCGCGGTGACTGTGAACTTCTTCGTCTCGTCCGAAAACGTCACCATGCGCACCGGGCTGTTGAAGCGCACCCATTTTCGCAGGCCGGATTTTTCGACGCGGCCCTTGATGTAGTCCCACAGCACGGCGCGCGGCGGGTAGGAGCCGATCGGCCGGCCGAAATGCTCCTCGAAGGTGTAGTCGGCGAATTCCAGGCACTCCTTCGGTCCGTTCGACCAGAGGTAGCGGTACATTGAGCCGTGCACCGGGTCGCCATGCTCGTCGAGGCCGGTGCGCCAGGTGTAGTTCCACAGGCCGCCCCAGTCCGACTGTTTTTCGAAGCAGACGATCTCTGGAATGTCGGCGCCCTTGTCAGCCGCCGACTTAAAGGCCCTGAGCTGTGCCAGGCCGGACGGGCCGGCTCCGATGACGGCAACGCGACTTTTCATGGCAGGCCTCCCGATCTGAATTGCTCTTACGAAACAAATTTCACTCACAGGGACAGTAATTCGCCCTTTCGTACTGTCAACAGTCCGGTGCTGAAACTGGGTTCCGCTACGGTGGATTTCCTGCGAAAAAACAGACGCGGCCAAACGCCGGATCGTGCGCATGCGCTTTCAGGCGACTTGCCGTCGCAGTTGCGCTGCTGTATCGGCACCTGACATGTTCACCTAGAGTGAAATAAATCCGCAGAGTGCCGGGGGCGACATGGCGAAGACAGTTTCCGATACCAAGGCTGGTCCTGCGGCCGCGAAAGCCAAACCGCTGCCAAAGGTCTCGGCCGACGGGAAAACCATCCGCGCGCCGCTGACGCAGAACCCGCATGCCATTCGCGACACCCGCGAGAAAGTGCTGGAGGTCGCGATCGGCCGCGAGGTGCGCGCCTTCCGCAAGAAGCTCGGCATCACTGTCGCTGATCTCGCGGTCGCCACCGACATCTCGCTGGGCATGCTGTCGAAGATCGAGAACGGCATCACCTCGCCCTCCCTGACCACCTTGCAGGCGCTGTCGCGGGCGCTCGGCGTTCCGGTCACTGCCTTTTTCCGCCGCTTCGAGGAAGAGCGCAGCGCCGTCTTCGTCAAGGCCGGCCAAGGGCTCGATGTTGAGCGCCGGGGCACCCGTGCCGGCCACCAGTACAATCTGCTCGGCCATATCGGCTCGAACACCAGCGGCGTCGTCGTCGAACCCTATCTGATCACGCTGACAGAGGATTCCGACGTGTTCCCGACCTTCCAGCATGAGGGCATGGAGTTCCTCTACATGCTCGAAGGCGAAGTCGTTTACCGGCACGGCAGCAACCTCTACCCGATGAAGCCCGGCGACAGCCTGTTCTTCGACGCCGACGCGCCGCACGGGCCGGAGCAACTGACGAAGCTGCCGATGCGCTATCTGTCGATCATCTGCTATCCGCAGAGCGCGGGCTAAGCGGGACGCAAGCAGCCCCCTCAACCGGATTGCCAACCGAATTGCGAAGGGCAATTCGGGGCAATCCGACCTCTCCCCGAGGGGAGAGGAGGCTGGCGCCAGCGTTGGCGATCTCTTCTCCCCTCGGGGAGAAGGTGGCCGCATAGCGGCCGGATGAGGGGGCCTTGCTCAATCCGGCCCAAACCCCGAACTGGTCGCACTGCCGTCGTCGTGCTTCGACAGCCATTCGACCAGCGCCGGGCGATAGCGCGTCAGGCCCTTGTAGTTGGCGAGTTCGTCGGGCAGGTCGCGGATGACGCGGTGCAGGCGCCGTGCCCATTTCGGCTGCGTCACCAATTCGTCCATCTTGATCAGATAGCAGCGGATCGGGAAGACGATGCCGTTCGAGCGCGGCAGGCGCCAGAAGCTCTGCAGTTCGACCCGCAGATGCACCTTGTCGCCGACATTCTCCGGCGTCACCGTCGCCCGGTCCGGTCCCCATTTGTGGTAATTTTCCGGGCTGGTGTCGAGGCGTGGATTGATCGTCATCGTCCAATTCAGGCGCCGCGCCGGCTTGCCCTGCTGGATGTTGGTGAGGAACTTCAGCGCCCTGACGAAAATCCCCTTCTCATGCGCCAGCGGCACCGGCGCGTGCCATTCGAAGAAGTTCATGCCGATGTCGAAATCGAGCGACCAGTCGGCCTGGGTGGTGACCATTCCGGCATCCATCCATAAATTTCCGTCGCGCTGGTCGAGGATGCAGAAATCGCCCTGACTCTGCCGGGTGATGTATTCCATCGGCCCGTAGGGCAGCGTCGAGGTGTCGCCGAAGGTGAAGGTGTCGTCGATGCCGAGCGGCCGGTTGATCCAGCGCCAGCGGTCGCCGTCGTGGGTCAGCGTGAAATGCTCGGGATAGCCCAGTGCCTGCTGCTCCATCAAAAGCTCGAGCAGGTCCCAGCCGGCCAGCGTCATGTGCGGCAGCGACTGGCAACGCAACGGATCCTCGGCCAGCACCAGCGCCCGGTCCTGCATCTCGGCGACATAGTGCTCGTCGACGTCGATCAGGTTTTCCAGCACGCTGCCCTTCGGCCCGACGACATGCGGCTCGATGTTGACCGCATACATGTAGGCGTCTTCGTGGAACGGAAACGGGAACCGCCTGATGTGCTCAGGGCTGTTCTTGAAGGTGAAGTCGTCGCGGAACGTTTCCTTGCGAAAGGTGATTCCCAAGCTCGCCTCCTATCTTTCCAACACCAGCGACCGACCCTCGAAGCGCGATACGCACGGCATGATCTTCTTGCCCGAACGGTGCTCTTCCTCGCTTAGCCAGTGGTCGTTGTGGATGAACTTGCCGTCCGAAGAGATGACGTTGGTTTCGCACTGGCCGCAGACGCCGCCGCGGCAGAGATAGGGCGGATCGACGCCGGCCGCCTCGATCGCCTCGAGCAGGCTCTGCTGTTCATCGACGCGGATCGTCTTGCCGCTTACGGCAAGCGTCACGTCGAACGGCAGCCCGGGCTGGGGTGCCGCGAAATGCTCGAAATGCACGGTCTCCGATGGCCAGCCGAAGCTTGCCGCGCGGTCACGCACCCAGTTGATCATCCCCGCCGGACCGCAGACATAGAGATGCGTACCGAGCGGCTGCGTCGACAGCAACCGGTCGAGTTCGATGCGCTCGTCAAGGTCGTCATGATAGAGCCTGACCCGGCGGTCGTAGCGCTCGCGCAGCACATCGGCGTAGGTGCCGAGCGATGCGGTGCGGCAGGTGTAGTGCAGTTCGAAATTGCCGCCTTCCGCCGCCAGTTGCGCGGTCTGCGCCATGAATGGCGTGATGCCGATGCCGCCGGCCAGCATCAGATGCTTTTTGGCGCGCAGGTCGAGCGAGAACAGATTGACCGGATAGCTGACCACCATCTCCATGCCGGGCCGGACATTCCGGTGCATGAACAGCGAGCCGCCACGGCCGACATCGTCGCGGCGCACGGAGATCGTGTACTCGCGCGTGTCGAGCGGCGAGCCCATCAACGAATAGGGATTGAGCCTGGTCCGCTCGCCATCGCGCATCTCGACCACGACATGGGCGCCGCCGGAAAAGGTCGGCAAAAGCTCGCCGTCGCGCCGGCGGAAATGGAAGCGGGTGACCAGATCGTTGACCGGGACGACATCGCTGACCACGACATCGAGTTTTGTTGTTCCGGTGCTCATCCAAAAATCTCCTCCATCGGAGGAATCTCTGAGCGATCTTCCGCATTGATGCAGACGCCCTGGAAGGCGGCGATGCGCCTGGAATAGTGATCGCGCACCAGAAGGAGCAGGCCGCAATGCGCGCAGGTCGCCGGCTGCGTGGTCACATTCTCGGTGATGCCCTTGCAGTGCACGCACTGCATGCGCCGCGCCAGCGAGCCGCGGTGCTCGGTCTGGATCGAGGTGTGGTCGATGCCGGCCTCGAGCGCTACCTGCATCGCCTGGCCGATCAGGCCTTCGGTGCCCGAGAGGTAAAGGCGCAGGCCCATATGCGCATTGGCGAGTGTCTGCCTGAGCCGTGGCAGCAGGCTGGCGAAGGACGGCGCCTGATGAAACTGTGCCGGTTTCAGCGCGTCGAGCGCGGCGATGTGGTTGCCGTCAGGCCCAGGAATGAAGACGATTTCGGCGTCGTCGAAAAACCCGGGCGGCGCCCTCTCGGCCATCTCCGCTATCGCCAGCGCCCCTTCCGCATCCGCGATGAAAAGATGATGCTTGCCGGGCTGCGGAGACAAGGTTCCGTAAACGGGTCGGCTGATGATACTTTTGGCTGCCATTTAAGTCTTCGTGCCTCGAACCCCTCGCCGTTGACTATGCCTCAACCTTTCGCCGTGCGCTTGGTCTTCTTGGGATCGTCGAATGGCAATGGCTGGGCGGTGGCCTTGATGGCACCGCTCTTGTTGCGGATTTCGAGCTTGGTATCCTTGACCGCGCAGTCGACGTCGAGGCGGGCGATGCCCATCGATTTCTTGACCAGCGGCGAATACATGGCGCAAGTCACCACGCCGACCTTCTTGCCGTCGCGATAGATCGGCGCGCCTTCATCGGCCGGCTCCTTGCCGTCGAGCAGAATGCCATAGATCTTGAAGCGTTCCTTGCCTTTCAGGCGGTAATGCTCCTCGGCGCCGCGGAAGCCGGTCTTGCCAGGACTGACGGTGAAATCGAGGCCGAGTTCCCACAGCGTGTCGCCGGGGCCTTCATTGTCGAACGGATATTTTTGGGAATTGTCGTAGGGATAGAAGAGCAGATAACTTTCGACGCGCAGCATGTCGAGCGTGGTAAAGCGGCATGGAATGATGCCGGCGCTCTTGCCCTCGTCGAGGATCCTGTCCCAGATCGTGCCGGCATCCTGGCCGCGGCAGAAGATCTCGTAGCCGCGCTCGCCGGTATAGCCGGTGCGCGAGATCATCACCGGAAGGCCGAACAGCTGCGTCTGCATGTGATGGAAATAGTTGAGGTCGCGGATACCCGGCACGTGCTTGGCCAGATAGTCGACTGATGTCGGACCCTGCAGTGACAAATCGTGCAGATTGTCGTCGAAGCGCAGCGAGACATCGCGTCCTACGGATGCACGCTGCAACTCCTCATGGCCGGTGCCCGAACCGTGCACGACCATCCATGCATTCGGTCCAGTTCGGTAGAGGATGCAATCGTCGGTGAATTTTCCCGCCTCGTTCAGCATGCAGGCATAGGCCGACTTGCCTGGGTAGATCTTTTCGACATCGCGGGTCGTCGCCAGGTCGATCAGGTGTGAAGCATGCGGCCCGGTGATGTGGACCTTCTTGAGGCCGGAGACATCCATCAGACCGGCCTTGGTGCGGATGGCGATGTACTCCTCGTCGGCATCCTTGTCGTAGGTCCAGGCGGTTCCCATCCCGCTCCAGTCTTCGAGCTTCGAACCGAGCGCGCGGTGGCGATCCGCCAGGGTCGAAAATCTCCAGGATGCCGTCATCCGCTCGTCCTCCGTTTCGAAAAATCTCTGCTGTTCCCTGCCCCCTGCGCAGCGGCGGGAGCTTTGGCCGAATATTGACCGCAAACCTCCGGGCGCTGCAATACCCATAAGCAATTAATTTCATTGTCAGGCAAAATCAGCCGCGCGAAGCAAACAGTTAACCCCGCGTAAATCGCGCTTGACAATTGCGGAATTCGGACGGAGTTTATGAAAAAAATTTCACTCTCTTGAAAGAGGGCAGCGAGCGGCCAATTCGGGGTCGAGCGTTGGAAAAAGGGGAAAACCGATGTCAGACGTGCAGCAGCGCATCGAAGCGCTGTATCGTTCCGACGTGCGCGGATCCGCGCTCCTGATCGTCTGCCTGTGGGCGACGATCCTCTTCGTCCTCCTCATGACGTGGCCCTACATCCCGCATGGCGGCATCAAGGCCGTGGTCGCGATCGCCGCCGCCGCCGTGCTGATCTTTAACACGGCCGCGATCCTGGCGATGGTCAAGCACTACAAGGAAGACAAGGATTTCATCTACGGGCTCGATATCAAGAACGCCGACGCGTTCCGCAACCGCAAGTCCTGAGGGGTAGAAGAGATGTCCCGTTACACGCCACCGGAGCAAAGCAAGGCCGGGCAAGTTTTCGACATCGCCGTCGTCGTGGTGGCCATTTTCGTGGCGCTGTGGCTGCCGCTCAAGCTGGGCCTTGCCGGCGCGGCGAAATCCATCGATGCGCTCGACGCCAAGACGTGGGAAGCGCTTGGCCAGAACCCGACAATGGCGTCGATCTGGGAAAAGCTCGGCTACACGCCCGAGACCGCGCACGACATCATCCAGAACCGCTTCCACTATGTCATCGACTGGCCGACGCTGATCATCATGGCCGCGGTGCTGGTCGGCTATTTCGTCTTCCTGTTTCGCGCATCCGACCGCGAATATCGCGACGTCATCAACGAAAAATTCGACGACAAATAATCGAGGGACGCACCATGTGGACGGTACTCTCCTACGCATGCTGGGGCATCTCGATCGTGCTTGCCCTTTGGATGCTCTACGACTGGTTCAAGGTCGACACGACCTTCTCCGAAGAGGTGCTGACCTCGTCGCGCGAAGGCGAGCTTGAAGCCGCTTCCGAAAAACACCGGATCTGAGTGGGGATTGAACAATGACGGTCACACTTGAACCGGCAATTCACGGGGACAGGGTTTCACTGCTCCGCGTGCTTGGCCCCGCCCATGTCTGGGCACTCGGCGTCGGCATCGTTCTGGTCGGCGAATTCACCGGCTGGAATTTTGCCGCCGACAAGGGCGGCGCGCTGGCAGCACTGATCGTCTGCTGGGTCGTCGGATTGCTCTACACCTCGGTCGCGATGATCGATTCCGAGGTCACATCGACCGTCGCCGCCGCCGGCGGTCAATATGCGCAGGCCAAGCACATCGTCGGACCGCTGATGGCGTTCAATGTCGCGCTGTTCCTGGTCTTTGCCTACACCATGCTCGAAGTGTCCGACGCCATCCTGCTCGGCGATACCATCGTCGCCAAGGCGGGGGTCGAAGGCCTCACCCACAATTCCTTCATCGCAGCGACCATCGTCGTACTAGCGTGGCTGAACTATCGCGGCGTGCTGATGACGCTCAACGTCAACTTCGTCATCACCGCGATCGCCTATATCTCGATCGTCATCCTGTTCTTTTCGGTCAGCCCGTGGACGCAAGGCGCGGTGCTGAAGCTCAACGAACTGGTCACTCCCGGTAATGCCCTGCCGTATGGCTGGATCGGCGTCATCGCCGCCTTCCAGTTCGGCATCTGGTACTATCTCGGCATCGAGGGCACCACGCAGGCCGCCGAGGAAGTGCGCTCGCCCGCCCGCTCGCTGCCTTATGGCACCATGGCCGGCATGATCACGCTTTTGATCGCCGCCGCCATGACCTGGTATGTCTGCGCCTCGATGATGCCATGGGAATATCTGGGCATCACCTATTATCCACTATGGGACGCGGGCAAGCTGACCGGCAGTCCGCTGCTCGAGAATCTGTTGTTTGTCGCCACGCTGCTTGCCGCGATGGCCTCCGCCAATGGCTGCATCAACGATGCGGCGCGCGCCTGGTTCTCGCTCGGCCGTGACCGCTATCTGCCGACATGGTTCTCGGCGGTGCATCCGAGATATCGCACGCCCTATCGCTCGATCCTGTTCCTGCTGCCGATCGCGCTGGCCTTCGCCTTCATCGCCGACCTCAACCAGGCGATCACCTTCTCGATCCTGTCAGGCGTGCTGCAATACACCTTCATGAGCATCAACATCATCATGTTCCGCAAGAAGTGGCCACTCGGCTCGATCCGCCGCGGCTATACGCACCCCTTCCATCCGATCCCAGCCATCGTGCTGTTTTGCCTGTGCGTGGTGACCTTCTTCGCCATCTTCCTCGGCTTCGGCTCGCAGCTGATCGCCATGGTCGCCTTCTACTTCCTGATCTCGCTGTGGTTCCATTTCTATCGCTACAAATTCGTGCGGCGCGGCGATCAGTTCACCATGCCGTGGCCAAAGCCGCAGGGTTATTGATGGGAGTAGGCCCGTCCGGATCCTGGGCGGGCCTGGCATGAGAAAATGTCCGAGGTGACATCAGCACTGCTTGCCGGGGCCATTGTCCTGGCTGTCGTCCTCCACCTTGCCTGGCAGGCGCGTGCCAGCCGCAGCAGGGCGTCGATGGCGCTCGCCGTCGAGCAGGACCGCATCCGCGCAGTCATCGCCGACGCAGCCAATGTTTCGGACGGCACCGTCGGCGTCATCACCTGGGAAGGATCGTGGAACAGCAAACGTGTCCAGGTGCGCACCATCGTCGATACGCTGGCGACGCGGAAACTGCCTGCGCGCTGGCTCAGTGTTTCGATCACCGAAGAGGTCGCGGTGCCAGCTACGTTCGACATGATGATGCGGCCGGGCTCGCCGACGACCTTCTCCAATTTCGATCATCTTGAGCACACACTGCCCAAGGCTCCCGGATTTCCTGCCGAGGCGGTGCTGCGCACCGACCGCAGGGCGGCGCGCTTCCCACAAGGCCTCATCTCCAGCCATATCGAGATCTTTGCCGAAGGGTGCGCCAAGGAACTGCTGATCACGCCCAAGGGTATACGCATCGTCTGGCTGGTGGCGGAGGCCGAACGGGCACGCTATGGCGTTTTCCGGCAGGCCGAATTTGGCGGCGCCACACTCGATCCCGCACTGATCGAAAGACTGCTGGTGTCGGTGTCGGCGCTTCGCGACGCCATCAACAAAAGCGAACGGCAGGCCGCATGACCAGTTCCATCACTGCGCCCACCAACCCCTATCTGGTTCTCGGCGCTGCAATCGTGCTGCCGGCAAGCGGGCACGTCATTCTGGGCGTGCCGGTGCGCGGCCTTCAGTTCCTCTTCTTCTTGGTGATCCTGGCATGGGTCACCGCCAAGATCGCGCCGCCAGACGCCAGCTTTGTCGGTCGTCATGCCGGCGGCTTTCTAATCTATGCCTTGTCGATCCTCGACGCCTACAAGATCGCCCGCATCCGCACCGCCAAATGGGTTCACAATGCCCGGCGAGACGGCGACAATGCACAGAGCGGCATTGGGCCGCATACGTAACTAGAGGAAAATTTTTTTCATATGATTGAATTTATGGGACTCATTCGATACATCATCTCTTAGCTACAAACGATCTCTTAGCTACAAACCACCGGGAGGCTGACATGTGTGGAATTGTCGGACTGTTTTTGAAGGACAAGGCGCTGGAACCCCAGCTTGGTGCGATGCTGTCGCAGATGCTGATCTCGCTCAGCGATCGCGGTCCGGACAGCGCCGGCATCGCCATCTACGGCGCGCCTTCCAAAAATGAGGCCAAGATCACCATCCAGTCGGCCAAGCCCGACCGCGATTTCCGCGGTCTCGAGGCGGAGCTCGCCAAGGCCATCGGCACGCCGGTGACGATCGCGGTGAAGTCGACCCATGCCGTCGTCAGGACCACGCCCGCCAAGATCGACGAGGCGCGCGAAACCATCCAGGCGCTGCGCCCCGACATCCGCATCATGGGCGCTGGCGACGTTGTCGAGATCTACAAGGAAGTCGGCCTGCCCGAGGCGGTCGTCGATCGCTTCGATGTCCGCAAGATGACCGGCACGCATGGCATCGGCCATACCCGGATGGCAACGGAATCGGCGGTGACGACGATGGGCGCGCATCCGTTCTCGACCGGAGCCGACCAGTGCCTGGTGCACAATGGTTCGCTGTCCAACCACAACAATGTCCGCCGCGAACTGATCCGCGAAGGTATGAAATTCGAGACCGAGAACGACACCGAGGTCGCTGCCGCATATCTCTCCTCGCAGATGGCGCATGGCAAGAATCTCGGCGAGGCGCTGGAAGGCACGCTCTCCGATCTCGACGGCTTCTTCACCTTCGTCGTCGGCACCAAGAACGGCTTCGGCGTGGTGCGCGATCCGATCGCCTGCAAGCCCGCCGTGATGGCCGAAACCGACCAGTATGTCGCCTTCGGCTCGGAATATCGCGCGCTGACCAAACTGCCCGGCATAGACAATGCGAGGGTCTGGGAACCCGAGCCCGCAACCGTCTATTTCTGGGAGCATTGAGTTCATGCCGGCAACCACGCTTTCAAAGACTGCGGCGCACGACCCTCGGGTCTTCGATCTCGACCAACTGTCGTTGCGCGAACTCAACCAGGCGCTTCACAATCTGGCTCCCGGCTCGAACGAAACGGCATGGGAAGTGCTGAACCCGAAGGGCAGCCATTCGGTCGCCGTCGGCGTCGACCAGCCTGTTGCCATCGATGTGCGCGGCAGCGTCGGCTATTACTGCGGCGGCATGAATTCCGGCAGCACCATCACCGTGCATGGTTCGGCAGGCCCCGGCGTCGGCGAGAACATGATGTCGGGCTCGATCACCATCAAGGGCGACGCCAGCCAATATGCCGGCGCCACCGGCAAGGGCGGCCTGCTGGTCATCGAAGGCAACGCCTCGTCACGTTGCGGCATTTCGATGAAGGGCATCGACATCGTCGTGCACGGCAATATCGGCCACATGTCGGCCTTCATGGCGCAATCGGGCAATCTGGTGGTGCTGGGCGATGCCGGCGATGCGCTCGGCGATTCCATCTACGAGGCGCGGCTGTTCGTGCGCGGCAAGGTCGACAGCCTCGGCGCCGACTGCATCGCCAAGGAGATGCGGCCCGAGCATCTGGAATTGCTGCAGGGCCTGCTCGATCGCGCCGGCGTGACCGGCGTCAAGCCGGCGGAATTCAAGCGCTACGGCTCGGCGCGCACGCTCTACAATTTCAATATCGACAACGCCGACGCGTATTGAGGCAGCATGACCTACAGGAACCCGCCGACGACGCCGCGCAAATCCGCGACCTTCGACGACTATACGCTTTCCGAGATCCGCCGTGCCGCGGCGACCGGCATCTATGACATCCGCGGCGCTGGCGCCAAGCGCAAGCTGCCGCATTTCGACGACCTTCTGTTCCTCGGCGCCTCGATCTCGCGTTACCCGCTCGAAGGCTATCGCGAACGCTGCGACACGAGCGTCGTGCTCGGCTCTCGCCATGCCAAGAAGCCGATCGAACTGAAAATCCCGATTACCATCGCCGGCATGAGTTTTGGCTCGCTGTCAGGCCCCGCCAAGGAAGCCCTCGGACGGGGCGCGACCCTGTCGGGCACCTCGACCACCACCGGCGACGGCGGCATGACCGAGGAAGAGCGCGGCCATTCCAAGCAACTGGTCTATCAATATTTGCCCTCGCGCTATGGCATGAATCCACGCGATTTGCGCCGCGCCGATGCGATCGAAGTCGTCGTCGGCCAGGGCGCCAAGCCGGGTGGCGGCGGCATGCTGCTTGGCCAGAAGATTTCCGACCGTGTCGCCGAAATGCGCACGTTGCCGAAAGGCATCGACCAGCGCTCGGCCTCGCGCCATCCCGACTGGACCGGACCCGACGATCTCGAGATCAAGATCCTCGAACTGCGCGAAATCACCGACTGGGAAAAGCCGATCTACGTCAAGGTCGGCGGCGCCCGGCCCTATTATGACACGGCGCTTGCGGTGAAGGCGGGCGCCGATGTCGTCGTCGTCGACGGCATGCAGGGCGGCACCGCCGCCACACAGGAAGTGTTCATCGAAAATGTCGGTATGCCGACGCTTGCCTGCATCAGGCCGGCGGTGCAGGCGCTGCAAGACTTGGGCATGCACCGCAAGGTGCAACTGATCGTCTCCGGCGGCATCCGCAACGGCGCCGATGTCGCCAAGGCGCTGGCGCTCGGCGTCGACGCGGTCTCGATCGGCACGGCTGCCCTTGTCGCGCTCGGTGACAACGATCCGCGCTGGGAGGCGGAGTATAACGAGCTCGGCACCACGGCCGGCGCCTATGACGACTGGCACGAGGGCCGCGACCCGGCTGGCATCACCACGCAGGACCCCGAATTGATGAAGCGGGTCGATCCGGTGGCTGCCGGACGCCGGCTGGCGAACTTCCTCAAGGTGATGACGCTTGAGGCTCAAACGATCGCCCGCGCGTGCGGCAAGAACAGCCTGCACAATCTGGAACCCGAGGACCTCGTCGCCCTGACGATCGAGGCAGCGGCCATGGCCGGCGTGCCGCTGGCCGGCACCAACTGGATACCGGGGAAGAACGGCTTCTAATCAACGAAGGGCCGAAGCCCACACGCTCTGGGGCCACAATCGACAAAAAAATGGGGAACTTCCGTGACAGCTGATCTTGCAGAATTCGCAAGGGCGAAAAACGTCAAATATTTCATGATTTCCTACACTGACCTGTTCAGTGGCCAGCGTGCCAAGTTGGTGCCGGCACAGGCAATCGCCGACATGCAGAAGGACGGCGCCGGCTTTGCCGGGTTCGCCACCTGGCTGGACCTGACGCCGGCGCATCCCGACATGCTGGCGGTGCCGGATCCGGATTCGGTGATCCAGCTGCCGTGGAAGCCTGAGGTCGCCTGGGTCGCTGCCAACTGCATCATGGACGACAAGGAGGTCGACCAGGCGCCGCGCAACACGCTGAAGCGGCTGATTGCCGAAGCGGCCAGCGACGGCATGCATGTCAAGACCGGCGTCGAGGCCGAGTTCTTCCTGATCTCGCCCGACGGCAAGACGATTTCCGACGAATACGACACGGCCTCAAAGCCCTGCTACGACCAGCAAGCGGTGATGCGGCGCTACGACGTCATCGCCGAGATTTGCGACCACATGCTGGCGCTCGGCTGGGGCGCCTACCAAAACGACCACGAGGACGCCAACGGCCAGTTCGAGATGAACTGGGCCTTTGACGATGCGCTGGCGACCGCCGACAAGCACTCGTTCTTCAAGTTCATGGTCAAGTCGATCGCGGAAAAGCATGGCCTGCGCGCGACCTTCATGCCCAAACCCTTCCAGGGCCTGACCGGCAATGGCTGCCATGCCCATATCTCGGTCTGGGACAAGGCCGGCAAGACCAACGTCTTCGCCGACAATGCGATGGAGCTTGGCCTCTCGGCCAAGGGCAGGAATTTCCTCGGCGGCATCATGAAGCATGCCTCCGCGCTGGCCGCGATCACCAATCCGACGGTCAACTCCTACAAGCGCATCAACGCGCCGCGTACGATCTCGGGCGCGACCTGGGCGCCGAACACAGTGACCTGGACCGGCAACAACCGCACCCATATGGTGCGTGTGCCCGGCCCCGGGCGCTTCGAACTGCGGCTGCCGGATGGGGCGGCCAACCCCTATCTCCTGCAGGCCGTTATCATCGCCGCCGGCCTCGACGGCATTCGCTCGAAGGCCGATCCCGGCAAGCGCTACGACATCGACATGTACCAGCATGGACACACGGTGAAGGGTGCGCCGAAGCTGCCGCTCAACCTGCTCGATGCGCTGCGCGAGTTCGACAAGGACAAATCGCTCAAGGCGGCGCTGGGTGAGGAATTCTCGTCGGCCTACCTAAAGCTGAAGCACCAGGAATGGAATTCCTATGCTTCGCACTTCACGCAATGGGAGCGCGACCACACGCTGGACATTTAGTCGACCCAGCGGTGCGAGCGACCTCGGAATGAACTGATGAAATACTCGATCTTCTCGCTCGCCCGCGCCGCCCTGTCCGGCCACAAGAATTGGCAACGCACCTGGCGCGACGCCACGCCGAAGGACCGCTACGACGTGGTGATCATCGGCGGCGGCGGCCATGGCTTGGCCACCGCATGGTTCCTGGCCAGCGAGTACGGCATCAAGAATGTCGCCGTGCTCGAAAAAGGCTGGATCGGCTCCGGCAATGCCGGCCGCAACACCACCATCATCCGCTCCAATTACGGCCTGCCCGGCAACACCGGCTTCTACGAACTGTCGATGAAGCTGTGGGAGCGGATGGAGCAGGACCTCAACTACAACACGATGGTCAGCCAGCGCGGCGTCATCAACCTCTACCACTCCGACGCGCAGCGAGACGCCTATGCCCGGCGCGGCAACACCATGCGCATCAACGGCATCGACGCCGAACTGCTCGATCTCGCCGCGGTCAAGAAGATGATACCGTTCCTGAACTTCGACAATGCGCGCTTCCCGGTGCAAGGCGGGCTCTTGCAGCGGCGCGGCGGCACCGCGCGGCACGATGCGGTGGTCTGGGGCTACGCGCACGCGGCGAGCGCGCTCGGCGTCGATATCATCCAGAATTGCGAAGTCACCGGCTTCGTCAGGGACGCCAATGGCAAGGTGACTGGCGTCGAGACATCCCGCGGCAAGATCGGCGGCGGTAAGGTCGGCATGGCTGTCGCCGGCTCCTCGTCGCGCGTCGCGGCGATGGCCGGTCTGCGCCTGCCGATCGAAAGCCATGTGCTGCAGGCCTTTGTCTCCGAGGCGATCAAGCCGCTTATCCCCGGCGTCATGACCTTCGGCGCCGGCCATTTCTATGTCAGCCAGTCCGACAAGGGCGGGCTGGTCTTCGGCGGCGACATAGACGGCTACAATTCCTACGCCCAGCGCGGCAACATGCCTGTCATGGAGGACGTCTGCGAGGGCGGTATGGCGCTGATGCCGATGATCGGCCGCGTGCGCCTGCTGCGCCAGTGGGGCGGCATCAGCGCCATACCGCCCTCGCAGACGTCCTCCATGACAGGCAT
>NZ_RZRQ01000260.1:0-8276 GCF_003997785.1 Mesorhizobium sp. M7D.F.Ca.US.004.01.2.1
ATGCGAAGCTGAATCAGCTTGACGCCGAGCGGCGCCAACCTTTCGATCCAGGCGGCGCTGTCGACGATCAGGTAGAAGGGATCGAGCTTCATGAAAAAACGGCCCTGCCGACCATCGGTGTCGATGGCACGGCGACGTCGCGCGGTTCGAGCATTCCCGAACTGAACGCCTCACGACCGGCGTCGACCGCCTTACCGAAAGCACGCGCCATGCCGACCGGATCTGCCGCCTTGGCGACCGCTGTGTTCAGGAGCACGGCGTCAAAGCCGAGTTCCATGACGGTGGCCGCGTGCGACGGCCGTCCGAGCCCCGCATCCACAATCAGCGGGACGCCAGGGAAATATCCGCGCATCGAGCGCAGCGCCGTCATGTTGACCGGTCCCAAGGCGGAACCGATCGGTGCGCACCACGGCATCAGGACCTTGCAGCCCGCTTCCAGCAGCCGCTCGGCGACAACGAGATCGTCGGTGGTATAGGGGAATACCGCAAAGCCGTCCTCGCACAGGATGCGGGCGGCTTCAACCAGACCGAACACATCCGGCTGTAGCGTGTCGTGATTGCCGATCACTTCGAGCTTGATCCAGTTGGTGCCGAAGACCTCGCGCGCCATTTTCGCGGTGGTGACGGCTTCCTTGACGGAGAGGCAGCCGGCGGTATTGGGCAGGGTTCTGGCGCCCAGCGAGCGGATCAACGACCAGAATTGTTCGCCGGCCCTACCGCCCGCCATCTCACGCCGCAACGAGACGGTCACCACCGACGTGCCCGATGCCTTGACTGCATCGGCAAGGATGGCCGGCGAAGGATACTGAGCCGTGCCGAGAAGCAGGCGCGACGAAAGCTCGGTTCCATAAAGCTCCAACATGCTAGCCGCCCTGCATGGGCGAGAGGATTTCGATCCGGTCGCCGTCGCTCAACTGGAACTCCGCGCGGTTGGCTTTGTGCACGAGGTCGCTGTTGACGGCGGTGGCGAGCCAATCGCCCTCATAGTCGAGCGCGGCAAGCAACTCGGCCAGCGTGGTGGCGGCAATCTCACGCGCCTCGCCGTTGACCATCAGTTTCATGAGCATGCTCCTTGGTTCTGTCTTGACTGAAAACCAGGTCGGCAGCCTGGCGCGCCATGGCGGGGGCGAGGAGAAAACCGTGACGATAAAGACCGTTGATCGCGATGATCTCACCGTCTGTTTCGACGCGTGGCAAATTGTCGGGAAATGCCGGACGGACACCCACACCGGTTTCAACGATCTCGGCCTCACCAAAGGCCGGATGGAGGGCATGGGCGGCGCCCAGCAGCTCCATCATGGAACGCGCCGTCACCGGTCCGGCGCTCTGGCTTTCAATCATCGTCGCTCCGATCATGAAACGGTGATCGGTGCGCGGCACGGCATAAAGCGGAAAGCGTGGATGAAGCAAACGGACCGGCCGCGACAGCGAGACATCAGGCGTGCGAAGGATCAGCATTTCGCCGCGAACACCGCGCAGCCTGTCATCGGCCGCTGCCATTCCCATGCAGTCTATCTGACGGGCGAATCCCGAAACAGGCCGGGCGTCGCAGCCGAAGTGGAATTTGACACCCATGGTCGCAAGCTTGTCATGAAGTGCCGCCATCGCCGGGCGTGGGTCGAGGTGAGCCTCGTCGGGGAAGAGCAATCCACGCCGGAAGCGGCCGGCGAGGTCGGGTTCCAGGAGCGCAATTTCGTTTTCATCGACGCGCCGATGCCCTGACGTGCGACTGGCGAACCGGTCAAGCTCACCGGCATCACGCGGCGCGGCCACGACCAATGTCCCGGCCCGTGTCACCTGACCCGACAGCACCGCATCCCACCAGTCGGCAGCATCGCGTCCGAGATCCAGCACCGGCTGCTCCGCGCTTTCGCGCTCGCACCATGGCGCCAGCATGCCGCCGGCGAACCACGACGCGTTGCCACCAAGGCCATGCCGCATCTCGGCGACGGTGACCGTCGCGCCGCGGGCGGCGAGTTCGAAAGCGACGGTGAGGCCGGCAACGCCGGCCCCTTTGACGAGCACCCTCATGATGGTTTGGGAGCCTCTGGCACGACCGGTACGCCAGTCTCGTCCGCCTGCATGTAGAGATCGCCGCCCTCCCGGTATTTTGCCGCCATTGCCGCCATGCCTTCCTTCTGGGCCTCGGCACGGATGTCGTGGGAAATGCGCATGGAGCAGAATTTCGGCCCGCACATCGAACAAAAATGTGCCAGCTTGTGCGCCTCCTTGGGCAAGGTCTGGTCGTGGAAGGACCGTGCGGTTTCGGGGTCGAGCGACAGGTTGAACTGGTCCTCCCAGCGGAACTCGAAGCGCGCGCGCGAAAGGGCATCATCCCTGGTTTTCGCTGCCGGATGGCCCTTCGCCAGATCGGCTGCATGGGCGGCTATCTTGTAGGTGATCACGCCAATCTTGACGTCGTTGCGGTCGGGAAGGCCGAGATGCTCTTTCGGCGTGACGTAGCAAAGCATTGCGGTGCCGAACCAGCCTATCATGGCGGCACCTATCCCTGAGGTGATGTGGTCATAGCCCGGCGCGATGTCGGTCGTCAGCGGCCCCAACGTGTAGAACGGCGCCTCACCGCACACTGCGAGCTGCTTGTCCATGTTCTGCTTGATCTTGTGCATGGGGACATGGCCCGGGCCTTCGATCATCACCTGGCAGTCCTTTGCCCAGGCAATCTTGGTGAGTTCTCCAAGTGTTTCCAGTTCGGCGAATTGCGCCGCGTCGTTCGCATCGGCGATTGAACCGGGACGAAGGCCGTCGCCGAGCGAGAAGGAGACGTCATAGGCTCTGGCGATGTCGCAGATCTCCTCGAAATGCTCGTAGAGGAAGCTCTCCCGGTGATGGTGCAGGCACCATTTGGCCATGATCGAGCCGCCGCGCGAGACGATGCCCGTGACCCGGTCGACGGTCAGCGGGATGTAGTGCAGCCGCACGCCGGCGTGGATGGTGAAATAGTCGACGCCTTGCTCGGCCTGCTCGATCAGCGTGTCGCGGTAGACCTCCCAGTTCAGATCCTCGGCGATGCCGTTGACCTTTTCCAGCGCCTGATAGAGCGGCACCGTACCGATCGGCACCGGCGCATTGCGCACGATCCAGTCGCGGATGTTGTGGATGTTGCGGCCGGTCGACAGGTCCATCACCGTGTCCGCGCCCCAGCGGATAGCCCAGACCATTTTTTCGACCTCTTCGGCCATCGACGATGTGACAGCCGAGTTACCGATGTTGGCGTTGATCTTGACCAGAAAATTGCGACCGATGATCATCGGCTCGCTCTCGGGATGATTGATGTTGGCGGGAATGATTGCGCGCCCGCGCGCCACCTCGTCGCGCACGAATTCGGGTGTGACGAAATCTGGGATCGCCGCGCCGAAGGCTTCGCCGTCGCGTTGCAGCTTGCCGCGCATCACCTCGCGGCCGAGATTCTCGCGGATGGCTACGAACTCCATTTCTGGCGTGATGATGCCGGCGCGCGCATAGGCAAGTTGGGTCACCGCCTTGCCCTGCTTGGCCTTGAGCGGCCGATTGCGTATCGGAAATTCCGGTGTCAGGCGCTCGCCGGTGGCGAATCCATTGTCTTCCGGCCGGACGTGGCGGCCGTCATAGGCTTCGACATCGCCACGCGCCGTGACCCATTCGTGGCGAAGCCGGGCAAGGCCTTTTTCGATGCTGGTTTCGACTGATGGATCGGTGTAGGGGCCGGACGGATCGTAGACGGTGACGGGCGGTTCGCCGGCCGTCGGATGGACGGAAATCTCGCGCATCGGCACCCTGATCTGCGGGTAGAGGACGCCGGGCTTGTGGATTTTCCGCGAGGCGGGCAGTGGTCCCGTCGATACGGCGGGGGTGAGGGCATTCATCGTGAGGCTCCTTTGCTCATGCATTGGAGACCCAGTTCTGTGCCGGAAGGATGAAAAGACGCTTCTGTAGACCTGCTGCAACAGGACCTCGGGCGTAAACTCCCGCAAAGCGCTTGCACCGTCCCTACGCCAGTATGAACTGGATCAGGTTCAACGGGTCACTGCGCCGCGAAAGCCAGCAGTATCTCAGCCCCTTGCCGGGACTCCCCTGGTGAATGCCTTAGGTTGAACGGGCTGACGCTATCTTGTCAAGCGCATTCGGGCGCCTTCGGCCGGTGGCGACGACCGGCGGCCAGCCGGGCGGAGAGCTCGCGCATGCATCGGGGACAAGTCACGCCCCGTAGACCGGGGCTGAATGGCCAAAGCCTCATTCGCTTCGTGAAGGATGGAGAAACTGTATTGGCCATGTGCGCGTATCGACCAAGTAGCTCAGGCGGTCACGGATGTGGTTATTCTGGTCGAAGGTGACGAACGGCCTTGGGGGTCACCTCCTTTAGGATTCAGAGGTTGGAAGACGGCTTCTCGCGATCACGGCCATCAGGAAATACCTGTCTTCGGCTCAACCTCGACATGGCGTCCGATCGACCGCAGATATACAGCTATCTCGTTCATGAGATGATCGCGTTCGCCGTAGATTTCAGCAATCCTACGCAGCTGTGGCTCGACGGCCCTCCGTTGCGCTGGCGTGAAATCAGCATCGCCAAAGACGTATCCCAAGTTGCCAATCGCGCAAATTTTGCAGCCGGCGTCCACAACTGCTTGTACGAATGCCGGAATGTCTTTTTCTTGCATGGTCTTCATGTCGAACCTCTCGTGAATGGCGTGCTTGCGCCCCAATCTGCCTTTTCAGCGTGTCCTCTGGGCGGCGCAAGCCCTGAGCGTGACTGTGCACGGGCAACCTCGACTATCCCATCTGCCACGCTCTTTAGAATCGGTGGGGTCTGGTGATCGCAGGCTGGGCCACTCAAAAGCCTGCAAGAAGAAAGTCATGGCGACCATTGCTCAAGATCGCAAGGGTGCGTGCAAGACCTTCCGTTGGCAGTCATGCACGCTCGCTCAGAGATAGTCCGGCCGCGGAAATTCTCCCTTATTCGTAAGAAAGCTCATTGAGCAACTGGGCATTGAGCAACTGGGTCTCACGTCACGGGTCTCGTGTGCTTCACAGCCGAAAAATAGCCGCCGTGGCAATTCTCGAAAAGTGCAGGCTACCTCGTTAAGGACACTGCGGATGATCGTTCGCGCTTGGCAAAAGCGAACGGATTAGTCTATGGCTCTCGGCAGGGGGGCGAGTTATGCGGCGGGTGCGAATCCTTCAAGTAGGCGATATTCACTATCCGGACTGGCATCCTTCCTCTAGCAACATCGATGCCAAGGATAGCAAGTTCGCTCCGAAAATAACGCAGAAGCTACGCGCGTCTTCGCTGCGTGCCGTCTTGACGAAACTTCGGCGGCTGACGACTTCGAAGCCCTTGGATTCGATCGCCTTCATGGGGGATTTCACGAGCCGTGGCGACAAGACCTTCATTGCTTCGGCATTCCAGCATTTCACGTTGCTCTGCCGCGCACAGGGACGCAGTTCAAAGGCGCTTCCGTTGATATTCGTACCGGGAAATCACGATGTGAACCGTGATGACGCGCGCGAACTTGGACCGACTGAGAAATTCAGCGAAATGGCGAGTTTAGCCGCCCGCTTGGGTTGGCAGACCGTTCCCGTGGACCAACCCGTGCACTTCAGACTTCCGACAGGATCCGCAGGCGCAAACTTCATCCTCGTCAACACAGCGATAGGCAGTTGGGAGCTTCAAAACCTTCCCGCGTTCCTTCGTGATCGTCTCGAGGCACTCAGTCCTTCTACAGAGCCTCTAGATCTCGGCTCGCCGGACATCTCGGGACATTCGCCCGCGACACCTCCCAGCGATCCAGACAAGGAGGCGTCCGACGACGAGTATTACGGTCAGATGGACACGCCATACATCTCGCGTGAGATGCTTGCAGGCCTACAGGAATTGCTCCAGCAGCCCGACATGCGTTACGGCATCATAATCGGCCATCACAATCTGCTGCCACAAAAGACTCCGCGCATTACGCCATACGCGGAGATGCTCAACAGCGGATTTGTCAGAACTCAGCTGCTGCAGGGCAACAAGCCTATCGTCTACCTGCATGGACACATACATGCTGATCCGGTCGAGATCGTCAACGATCCAAGGTTTCCGGACGGCAAATTGATCTGCATCTCAGCACCAGAGATACAGTCAGGTTTCAATGAGCTCGTCTTCTTCACGACCGATCAGGGAGAGCTCGTCGGCATCCGACTTATACCCTACCGCACCAATGTCGCCGACGGGACGGTCATGGAAGGCGAACATTGCTTTATTTCGACCATGTCCAACGGCAAGGCCTTTCTGAACAACGACACGTTTGACCTGCTGCGCCGACTGCGCGACCATGCCACCAGGCGCGGGAATGGGTTACTCTTCTGGGACGAGATCACTGAGATTGCTGCCTCCGCCGAGCTCGGGCTAGATCTGGAAGACTCTCTTCTGATGCTCCAAGCGGCGCGCTTCATCGAGATAGACGGCCTCACCAAGGCAAACTCGGCTTGGCGCATTAAGGTAAGGGACGAATAGCGATGGAGAATCCGTTCGGCCCCAACAGGATCGAGTACGAAAGCCGCCCGATACTGTGGTTCAGTCAGAAGTCGGCGTTGATTTCTGCCGCCGCCAAGCCGGTCTTCGTCGCAGGGACGAGAGGCAGCGGCAAGACCAGCATTCTTCGCTCGCTTTCCACAGTCCATATTCTTGAAGACAAAAGTCTCTCGGACCAAGTCGGCAAGCTCGCTTGGTATGGCGTCTTCTTCCAGCTCAATGAGACATTCTCGCCCCTAATCGACAACGCCGTTCTGAACCTCATTCCGGAGCGGATACGCTTCGACACGGCCGCCGTGATCCCGCGGCAATTCGTAATCTTCTCTCACTATCTGGAGCTGAAGATAGTCGAACGCCTGCTCGAGAGCATCGGCCAGCTCAGACGCGACGGCCACTTGAAATACCGGGCCTCCGAAGATAGGGACGTCGCCCTGGCACTGCATCGCGAAGTGCTGCACTTCATACCCCAACCTGCCCGTCTCGACTTCTTCAGCATCGATGAGCTGCGGGGTGGGATAACCCGGTACGTCGACGAATGCTTCAACGCGTTCTTCTTTGCCGCCGATGCCGGAGCGACCGGCTTCAGAGCAACAGACCCTGGCGCGATCATTAACAAGGTCGCGACCGCGATCACTCCACTTTTAAATGGCCCATCTTTCGCCGGTGACAGGGCGCCCTTCTTCAAGATACTGATTGACGACTGTGAAGCACTGACACCGCTCCAACAGCAGTTCCTGAACACCTTGGTGAGAAAGACGCGCGGCAACGTGAAATGGGTCCTCGCCTACATCGGCGGCCTCTACGACACGATCCGGACGATCATACCCGGCCAGTCGCTCTCGAATGCTGACCGGGACGTCGAGAATCTTGATTCAGTCGATCCGAGGGAGTTCGCCACGCTGTGCGAGAACGTGTCGTCGCTTCGGCTGTACTATGCGCTTCCTGACCATCTGCGGAGTGATCTCGAGCGCAACGATGCGCTCAGCGCGTTTTCGCTCAAAAACCGGCTGGGGCGGCTTTCCGTCAATGACATCATCGAGCGGGTTATCATATCGGGTCATTCCGAGGGCAGAGAAGAGCTTGTGGCACTTGCTGATGCAGCACGTGAATTCCTCTCCGTGAATTTGAGGACGGCGGATCAGCAGCAATTCCTTCTTGATCGAAAAGCGCGCCCTTATGCCGAAGGGCTGGCGCTCGCGCTCATGAACCCGGAAATTAAGCGCCGGCCCATGAGCAAGGCGGATGCTTCAAATCTGAAGAGGTCGATCGCCCGGAAACAGGGATGGGCTTTTCTGAAAGCGTGCCAGATGCTGCGTCTGCATGACTACCCGTACGTAGGGCACCAGATCATCACATCATTGAGCGACGTCTGTATACGCGATTTCCTTGATATAATGGGAGAGATCTTCCGCCGCAGTGTTCCGAGTTCCAGTGATCCACGAAAACTGGTGGAATTCATCAACTCGGATTTACAGATTCATCTCGAACAGCAGAGACAGGCTGTGAACGCCGCCTCTCAACGGAAGCTTGATGGACTTCAGGCGCTTTCACATCCGTACGAAGAAGAGAGCGTGCGCATGGTGCGGGCGTTGGGTTACCTGACCGCTCGCCTCCAGACAGAGTTTGCCGAAGAAAATGCTCTAGGAACGACAGAGAGAGGCATTTTCAGGGTTGATCTAAAGGAAATGCGCTCGCTGGTGAACCGACTGGAGCAACCCAGCGGAAAACTGGACGAGGTCCTGCGTCGGGCGGAAAGGGATGGGTT
>NZ_RZRQ01000261.1:0-8222 GCF_003997785.1 Mesorhizobium sp. M7D.F.Ca.US.004.01.2.1
TGGTGGCAGCGGCTGCGCGATCCCGAGCTGAACACGCTGGTCGACGAAGCGGTTGCCGGCAATCTCGACGTCGCCACCGCCAAGGCCAGGATCCGCGAGGCGCGCGCCACCTATCGCCAGAGTGCGGGCACATTGCTGCCCTCGGTGGATGGCTCAGGCTCCGCTACCCGCAACAAGTCCGCCGAGACCACGTCAGGCTCTGACGCCACCTACAACGAGTACCAGGCCGGCTTCGATGCCAGCTGGGAGCTCGACCTGTTCGGCGGCAACCGCAGGGGCGTCGAGGCTGCCCGCTATGGGCTCGACGCCTCGCAGGAGGAGCTGCGCTCGACGCTTCTGACCCTGGTCGGCGATGTCGCATCGACCTATGCCCAGGCGCGCGGCTACCAGGCCCGCATCGCGCTCGCCAGGCGTTCGGCCGTATCGCAACGGCAGACCGCCGAACTCACCCGCACCATGGCGCAGGCGGGCACGGCAACCGCGGCCGACGTCGCCAAGGCGATGGGGCAGGCGGCGAGCACCGAAGCCGCGGTGCCGACGCTGGAGGCAAGCTATGCGGAGGCCGTGCATCGCCTCTCTGTGCTCACCGGCCGCCCGCCGGCAGCACTGAGCGACCGGCTGAAACGCGGTGCACCGATCCCGACGCCGCGCCTGCCGATTCCGACCGGCATTCCCGCCGACATCCTGCTGTCGCGCCCCGATGTGCGCCTGGCGGAACGGCAATACGCGCAATACACCGCTAAGATCGGCCAGGCCGAGGCCGCCCGCTATCCCTCGGTCAGCCTGACCGGAGACATCAGCACGGCGGCGTTGAAGCTCGGCGACCTCGGCAAGAATTCGTCGATCGGCTGGTCGTTCGGACCGACGCTCAGCGTGCCGGTGTTCAATGCCGGGCAATTGCAGGCGGCCGTTGAGGTCGCCAAGGCGCAGCGCGATCAATATTTCATCGCCTACCGGTCTTCGGTGCTGACGGCGCTCGAGGATGTGGAGAATGCGCTGGTGCTGTTGGCGCAGGAGCGCATCAGGATCGGCAAGCTCGCCTCGTCAGCGAAGTCCTATGGCGAGGCGGCAAGCCTCGAAGGCACGCTCTACAAGGCCGGCGAGACCAGCCTTCTCGATGTGCTCGACGCCCAGCGCTCGCTCTACTCGGCCGAGGACTCGCTGCTGCAAAGCCGCGTCTTGCTGGCGACCAACTACATCGCCCTCAACAAGGCGCTCGGCGGCGGTTGGGACGGCGCGGTCAACAGCGCCAAGCCGGAGATCGTCGAGGTCAAGACCGGTCCACGGCTGGCGTCGAAGCCGGCCTCGTGAGGCGCTCCCAAGGCCTCGGCTGCTTGCTTCGAGGCGGCTGCGCCACACGCGGCTTATCGCCGACGCGGCGCGTGAAAATGCCGCCTCCAGCTTTGGCGATGGCGGGCCGAACGCATCGCTGATACTGATGGCGCACACGCACAGCACAGGCGCGCCCGCAGATGACATCCGATACACAGAAGGCCGAAGCGGTCGGGCAGTTGCTTGAAACGCCGGACCTTGCCAGCGCGCTGGAGAGCGAACAGTTCAAGAAGTTCCTCGACCAGGTGCCGATCGCCATTGCGGTCTCGGACCTGGGTTCGAAGGAGCGCGTCGTCTATGCCAATCCGGAATTCGAGAAACTGTCCGGCCTTAAGGCGGCGAGGCTCGCCCGGCAACACTGGGCGGCGCTTTCCGGCACCGGCCTGCACCGGCAGAAGGACCGGGTGCTGTTCGAGGCCGTGGTCGAGGAGACCGATTTCGTCGGCACGTTCCGGCTGGAGCGGACAGAAGACCAACCGGCGATCGTGGACGTCTATTCCAATGTCATCGAGGACGACAATGGCAAGGTCTGCTTCCGACTGGTAGCGCTGGTCGACGTCTCGGCCCATGGCGAAACCGAGGATGCGCGATCGATCGACGAGCGCGTCCGCGAGAAGGACACGCTGCTGCGCGAACTGCAGCACCGGGTGAAGAACAATCTGCAGATGATCACCGCGCTGATCCGGATGGAGACGCGCAACGCGGCCGAGCCGGACCAGAAGCGTTTCGAGAGGCTGGCGGGGCGCGTCGACGCGCTGGCGATCCTCTATCAGACGCTGTCGGGCGACGATGACAAGGATGAGGTCGATCTTGGCGTCTATCTCAGCCAGATCGCGTCGGCGGTGATGAACTCGCATGCCGTCGAGGGTATCCGGCTCGACATGAAGGTCGATACCTATCCGGTGTCGATCAACGTCGCCATGCCGACCGGGCTGGTGGTGAACGAGCTTTTGACCAATGCGCTCAAACATGCCTTCCAGGGGCGCGACGGCGGCACGATCACGCTGCACAGTATCGTTGACGGCGATGGCTGCCGCATCGTCATCGCCGATGACGGAATCGGCCTGCCGGAGGGCGAGACCTGGCCCAAGCGCGGCAAGCTCGGTGCACTGATCGCCCGATCGCTGACCGAGAATGCCAAGGCGGAATTCGACGTGAATTCGTGCGCCGGCGAGGGCACGCGGGTCACCATCGTCTTCAAGCGCTCGGCTGCCGCCGCCGGCTAGTCCGGGAATACCGGCCCTTGCCCCAGCCTGCAGTCCCCTCCGCATCCATGCCGCCTAATTCCTGCGATAGGGAAGGGTGAAACCCAAGTGCATCGACGTCTGTCGCGAAGCCGTGCTTTGCCGTGCTTGACAGGCATAATTAATTTATTAACATTAGAAAATAATAGGGAGGAAGGAATGGGCGCGCATCACGGAGCGATCCTGCGAATCCTGCGCGACGACGGTCCGCAGTCGCGCGCCGAACTGGCGCGGCGCACCTCGCTGTCGCCCACCGCCCTTACCCATCTGATGGCCCATCTCCTGAGGGGGGGCACCGTGGTCGAGCTCAACCAGGCTGTCGCGGGCGATGCGCCCGTCGGCCGGCCCGCGATCGGGGTTGCACTGGTGCCCGACGCCCTGTCCGTGGTTGGCGTGCACATCGGCGCTGGAACCATCCACGCCACCATCACCGATCTCAGGGCCGCCTCGAAGGCCATGGCCTCGCAGCATTTCGACACCGCCACCAGCGAACCCGCCGCGGTGATCGGCATGGTGGTGCGGATCGTCGAGCAATTGATCAAGAAGACCGGCGTTGCCCGTTCGCGTCTCATCGGCCTCGGGCTCGGCGTGCCGGGACCGGTGGACACCAAGCGGCGGCGCAACCTGCAGTCGGTCAACTATGACTGGAAGGACGTGCCGTTCGCCGACGAGCTCGAAACGGCGCTGCGCATGCCGGTGGTGGTCGAGCACAATGTCAGCGCGATGGCGCTGGCGGAATCGCGCTACGGCATCGGGCGCGACACGACCGCACTGCTCTACATCTATTTGCGCACCGGCCTCGGCGCCGGCCTGGTGATCAACGGCATGCCGTTCCGCCCCGGCGGCTACGGGGCCGTCGAGCTCGGCCATGTCCAGGTGGTCGAAGATGGCGAGCGTTGCGCTTGCGGCAATGTGGGCTGCCTGGAGACGTTCCTGTCCGAACGCGCGCTGGCCCGCGCCGCCCATATCGACACGCCTCATCCCAGGCACCTGCTGGCCGCGGTGGAGAAATACCCCGAGGTGTGGGACGCCGCGCTCCGGCATCTGACGACGGCGATCGCGACGGCGACCAACCTGCTCAATCCCGACCTGATCGTCTTTGGCGGTCATCTGGCCGAAGCGCCGGAAAGCTTCATCGATCACATAAGGCGGGGTGTTCCGCCGCGCGTCCTGCCGCCGATGCGCGACGTGCTGCGGGTCGAGCGGTCGAGCCTCGGTCCCGGTGCCGGCGCCATCGGTGCTGCCGCGGCGGCGCTCGACCATTTTTTCTACTCGGGAGTGTCGCGATGAGCGGCTCGAAGACGACAGGCTCCAGCGGCGGGCCGCCGGAAGGTTCGGGCGTCGATTACTCCGGCCTTGCGCTCAATCTTTGCGGGCTCGTCGCCGGCATTGCCATCTGGTGGGTGCTGACGGCAGGCGGCGCGGTGGGGCTGCCGCCGCCGCCGCAGGTCGCGTCAAGGTTTGCCGATCTCATCGCCAACGGGCAGCTCGCCACCGACATCATGTCCAGCCTGGCGCGGGTGCTGACCGGCTTTCTCCTCGGCGTCATCCTGGCGATCCCGGTCGGCTTCGTCATGGGTTGGTACAAGGTCGCGCGTTCGCTCATCGAGCCGTATCTGCAGTTCTTCCGCATGATCCCGCCGCTTGCCATCATTCCGCTGGCGATCGTGACGATGGGCATCGACGAGACGCCGAAAATCTTCGTCATCTTCCTGGCGTCCTTCCTGGCCAGCGTCGTCGCCACCTATCAGGGCGTCATCAGCGTCGACAAGACGATGATCAACGCAGCGCGCGTGCTCGGCGCGGGGGATCTGACCATCTTCCTGCGCGTCATCATTCCCGCGTCGACGCCGTTCATCCTGGTTGGTGTGCGCATCGGCCTCGGCTCGGCCTGGGCGACGCTGGTCGCCGCAGAACTGATCGCCGCGCAGACCGGCCTCGGCTTCCGCATGCAGCAGGCGCAGCTCTACTACGACCTACCGACCATCTTCGTCAGCCTGATCACCATCGGCATTCTCGGCCTTGCCATGGATCGCATCCTCTTGGTGATCGAGCGCCGGCTCACCGTCTGGCAGGAGCGCGTGTGATGCCGCCCAAGATCGTCCCAAAGATCGTCTTCGACAATGTGACGCGCCGGTTCGACCTCAAGGACAATGCTTTCATCGCGCTCGACCGGCTGTCGCTCGACATCGCCGACGGCGAGTTCGTCACCGTGGTCGGCCCGTCCGGCTGCGGCAAGTCGACGGCGCTCAACATCGCGGCCGGCCTGCTGAAGCCGAGCGAGGGCACCGTGCTGGTCGACGGCAAGGCGGTCGAGGGGCCGGGCCCGGAGCGCGGCATGATCTTTCAGCAATATGCGCTGTTTCCCTGGCTCACCGTGCGCCAGAACGTCGAGTTCGGGCTGCGCATCAAGGGCGAGGGGGCGGCGCGCCGCAGGCAGATCGCCGAGCGCTTCATCGACCTTGTCGGCCTCGGCGACTTCGCCGATGCGTTGCCGAAGACGCTGTCTGGCGGCATGAAGCAGCGCTGCGCGATTGCCCGGGCCTACGCGGTGGATCCGTCCATCCTGCTGATGGACGAGCCCTTCGGCGCGCTCGACGCGCTGACCCGCGTGCAGCTCCAGGACCAGTTGCTCGACACCTGGAGCCGGGAGCGGCGCACCGTGATGTTCATCACCCACGATGTCGACGAGGCGGTCTATCTCGCCAACCGCGTCATCGTCATGGCGGCGCGGCCCGGCCGGCTGAAGGAGATCATCGAGGTCGGCCTGCCTTACCCAAGGACCGAGGAAATCCGGCTTTCAGCCGCGTTCATGAGCATCCGCAACCGCGTCTGGCAAGCCGTTTATCACCAGTAACAGTGACAGGAGGAGAGTATGGTGACACTGACAAGACGTAAACTCATCGCATCATCGGCGGCACTTGCCGCCTTCGCCGCCTCTGGCATTCGCGCCGGGGCGGCGGGAACGGCGGCACGCATCGGCTATAATGGCGATTTCTGGGGCGCCAGCGTCGCCGGCGTCGCCGCCGACCAGGGCTTTTATGCCAAGCACGGCGTCGATGCCGATATCAAGGTCTTCACCAACGGCCCCATCCAGGTCCAGGCGCTCGGCGCCAACAGCCTGGAATTCGGCTATCTCGGACCGGGCGCGCTGTGGCTGCCGGCGACCGGCAAGGCGAAGATTATCGCCGTCAACGATGTCGGCTTCTCGGACCGGGTGATCGCCCAGGCGGGCATCACGTCCATCGCCGCCCTCAAGGGCAAGAAGGTGGCGATCGCGGCCGGCACGTCGGGCGACATGCTGCTGCGGCTGGCGCTGCGCAAGGCCGGTATGGCGATGACCGACCTCGACATCGTGCAGATGGACCCGAGCACCATCGTGGCGGCCTTCGCCTCCAAGCAGGTCGACGCGGCCGGCATCTGGTATCCGTTCGTCGGCATCATCCAGAAGAGCGTTCCCGATCTGGTGGAGCTGGCCAAGAACGACGACTTCTATCCGCAGACCACTTTTCCGAGCGTCTTCATTGCCCGCAACGACCTGATCGAGGGCAATCCCGATCTCGTCCGCAACGTGGTGCGCGCCATCAAGGACGCGCAGGATTTTCGCGCCGCCAACCAGGACAAGGCGATCGAGATCACCTCCAAGCTGCTCGGCATTCCCGCCGACCAGCTGAAGACGGAGGCCGGCTATGGCCGCTTCATGACGTCGGCCGAGCTCATCAAGCTGACCAAGGACGGCACCGTGAACGGCTGGTTCTCGACGATGAACGACCTGTTCAAGACCTTCGGCAAGCTCGAGACCTCGCTCGATCCCAAGGACTACTATCTCGGCGATCAATACATCTCGGCCTGACGGGCCTTCTTGAAACCGCCCTTTGCAAATCGCAAGCCCCGGCAGCGAGCCGGGGCCTGTTTCCAGACAATCACAGCAGCGACGAGCCATTCATGAACGTTCTCTACATCGACATCGACAGCCTCAGGCGCGACCATCTCGGCTGCTACGGCTATCACCGGAACACCTCTCCCGTCATCGACGGCCTTGCCGGTGACGGCATCCGCTTCGAGAACGTCTATGTTTCCGATGTGCCTTGTCATCCGTCGCGCACTGCGTTGTGGAGCGGCCGCCACGGAATGCGGACCGGCGTGGTCGGCCATGGCGGCACCGCTTGCGAGCCGTTCCGCGAAGGCGCCGAAAGAGCCTGGGCGGGTACCTTCTACGAAGAGGGCTGGATGCGGGCGCTGCGCGATCTCGGCTACCACACCACGACGATCAGCAGCTTCGGCGAGCGGCATGGCTGCTGGCACTGGTATGCCGGCTTCAACGAGATCATCAATCCGGGCAAGGCCGGCATGGAAAATGCCGACGAGGTCTCGGGCCTGGCGATCGATTGGCTGAAGCGCAATGGCTCGGCGAAAAAATGGTTCCTGCATGTCAATGTCTGGGACCCGCACACGCCCTATCGCGCGCCGGACGCCTTCGGCGACCCCTTTGCCGACCAGCCGCTTCCCGACTGGATGACCAAGGCGGTGTTCGAGAAGAGCCATGCCGGCTACGGCCCGCACAGCCCGCAGGAACCCTCGGGTTTCGACGTCGAGCCGGGCGGATCGAAATACCGGCGCATGCCGTCGCCGATCAACGACATGGACACCGTCAAGGCCTGGTTCGACGGCTACGACACCGGCGTGCTCTACGCCGATCATCATGTCGGGCTCATCGTCGAGGAACTGAAGCGTCAAGGCCTGTTCGATGACACGATCATCGTCATCGGCGCCGATCATGGCGAGAACCTCGGCGAGCTCAATGTCTGGGGCGACCATCAGACGGCGGACGAATTCACCTGCAACGTGCCGCTGGTCATCCGCTGGCCCGGCGCCGAGGATATGCGCGGCGTCAATAGTGGGCTGCACTATCATTTCGACTGGGCCGCCACGCTGATTGACCGGCTTGGCGGCAGCGTGCCAGTGCTGTGGGACGGGCGCTCCTTCGCGCCGGCGCTTGCCGCGAGCGAGGAGGGCGGCCGCGATTTCCTGGTGCTGAGCCAGGGTGCGTGGGCGGTGCAGCGCGGCGTGCGGTTCCGGCTCGGCGGGGCCGACTGGCTGATGCTGCGCACCTACCACGACGGCTACAAGGATTTCGGCCCGGTCAGCCTGTTCAATCTGAGCGAGGATCCGCATGAGCAGCATGATCTCTCCGGTGTTCGAAGCGATGTGGTCGATCATGCCAGCCGGCTGCTCGAGGACTGGCGCAGCACGATGGCCGGCCGCAGCGACAGCGATGTCGATCCGCTGGTGACGGTGATCCGGGAAGGCGGGCCATTCCATTGCCTTGGCGAGTTGCCGGGCTACCTCGAAAGACTGCGCCGGACCGGCCGCACCGATGCGGCAGTGGCACTCGAGCAGCGCCACCCGGCACCCCCGCCAAGGCGCAAATCCCTGAACTGACGGAGGGCATGCTGCCGGCGTGCCTGGCCGTGCCCTAGCAGCCAGTTGCCGCTGCCTCACGACAGGCCGGCCGGTTCGCCCTATCTCCATGCCGCCGGTCGGGTTTGGCCCGGCGGTATGGAGGATGGAACCACGTGACATCGACGCCAGTTGCCAGTCGCGAAGCGGCGCCCTTGCCGGTCGCAGCGCTGATGGGCGCCATGG